>JAXVQY010000303.1:0-6932 GCA_037303805.1 bacterium
TATAAGTTTTCGGGAACCCCCAGCCTAGCTGGGGGTTTTCTTTTAACCAAAAAAAAATACGTTATAACCATATAATGGTATAAAATAATACTGAATATATCACGCATTATAAATGCAATATAAAGCAAAATCTATACGATCTTTTTTCTTTATCGTACGTATAGAATGAGAAATATGTAATATTATACAAAAAGTTATTGAAAAAATAAAAATTTAACAAATAAAAACCCTGACTCATATCCTATCTGTCGGTCTCTCGGAAAATTTGACTTTGCTTTCCGTACCATACAAAAAAAGACAGGAACGCTGTTTTCTCTGCGAAGGAACACCGGAGGGCTTTTCCCGTTCCAGTTCTCTCCGCCCTCTCTCCGATACCCCGTTCTACAGTTGCCCATCGGAGTCGACATGACATGTCACCTCATTCGTTCAGGAGGAACCATGACCGAAGAACTTCTTTATCATCGTCTGCAGCAGCTCATCCAGAACTTTGATCAGATGGCCTCCGGCGGAGCCCCCGTCTGTCTGGCGGTAACGGCTCCCGACACTGCCCTGCTCGCCCTTCTGCGCATGCCCGGAGTTCCGGCCCGCATCGAACACATGGCCATAGGCAAGTCCTATACCGCCGCCAAAATGCAGTGCACCACCTCGGCGCTGCACGAACGGCTGATCAGAGAACAGATCAGTCTGGCCGATTTCATGGATGACCGCATGACCTCCATGCCGGGCGGCGTTCCCCTGCTGGACGAAGACGGACATCTTATTGCCGGAATAGGAATAAGTGGTCGCAGCGCCTCAGAAGACGAGGTCCTTGCAATGCGTATACGTGACGTCCTGCTCGGCTGATTTCCGCCCTAAACCAAGAAGGGCGACGAGGTTGTGCCCCGTCGCCCTTCATACCGACCTGCGCCGTTCAGTCGAAACGTATTCCCCTTTTTTCCATTTCCTTGACCTTCCGGAAAACCGTACTCCGATCCACCCGAAGCTCTCTGGCCACATTGGCAATATTGCCGTACCGGTGCATGGCGGCCTTGATGACTGCGGTTTCCATATCCTTCATGATGTCCTTGTAGGTCCGCCCCTCAAAAGATATGGAAGGCAAAGTATTTTCGCTGTCCGGACTGCGGGAGGCAAGCGTACTTACAAAGGGAAGATTGGCAGGCTGAATTACACCTTCCGAACACGTGACGACAATTCCCTGAACCATATTCTTCAACTCGCGTACGTTGCCCGGCCAGTCATGATTCTGCATGGCCTGTTCCGCTTCCGGCGAGAACTCCATGACACGACCGTACTTCTTGCAGTAGAAATCCAGGAAAAAATGAGCCATGGGGAGGATGTCGTCGTGTCTTTCCCGAAGCGGGGGAATGTGCAGCACGGCGATCTTCAGCCGATAATAAAGATCACTGCGGAATTCTCCCTGCGCTATGGCCTTTTCCAGATCCCTGTTGGTGGCGGCAATAATCCGGACATTCAGCCTTTTGGGAACCGTGGCTCCCACGCGAAGGATCTCACCGTCCTGCAGAAAACGAAGAAGCCGAGTCTGCATGGCAATGGGAAGCTCACCTATTTCATCGAGAAACACCGTCCCCGTGGATGCCGCTTCAATCAGTCCCACCTTGCCGTTCCTGTTCGCCCCGGAAAAGGTGCCTCCCACATAGCCGAACAGTTCCGTTTCAATAAGATTCGGCGAAATGCTGCCGCAGTCGACCTTGATGAAAGGACAGCCTGCCCGCCCGCTCTCAGCATGAATCCGACGGGCCAGAACATCCTTTCCCACACCGGTTTCTCCAAGCAGAAGAACGGGAGCATCCGTCTGAGCAAGTACGCGGATCTTGTCATGCAGACGAATCATGGTCTCGCTCTGGATGATTTCCGGCATCTGGCTTTCCTGTTTCGATGAGTTGCTGAGCTTGGAAAAAACCTCAAGCAGCTCCTTCTGGAAAGTCACCTTTCCCTGCAGCTCCTGGAGACTGCTTTCATCACGGATGAGCGTCACACAGAATGCCGTCGTATGATCCTTGTCGAAAATGGGGTGTCCGTCCAGAACCAGACGCCGTCCGTTGGCCAGCGTCTGCACTCTCGTCATGGATTTTCCGGTGCGTAGGATCTCCGGGTTGAGTATGACGTCGAACACCCCCTTTCCTACAAACTCCTGTATATTATGCCCGATCATACTCTCATGAGGAACACCGGTGAGTTTCTCATGCATGGCATTCAGAAAAAGTACGGTTCCCTGAGCGTCGGTCACACATACGCCGTCATTGAACACGTCGAAAAGCTGATCCAGATAGTCTTGCAGCATATCCATGTCGCATACACCAGATTTTTTGTTTTCCCCTCTTTTGTAAACAAAGCCTGCCGCAAATGCAATCAATCCAGGCAAAACGAGGTCATCCTGCAGCTCCGGAGTAAAGGCTCCGCGACCGATACGAATCAGCCGTCCCGGACCGGAACGCCTCCGGCAGGACTCCGATCATCTTTTCCATACGGAAGAGGCGGAATGTCCCATGATATTTCTTAAAAGGCAAAAGAGTTCTTATAGGCAATGACTATACATGTTCAAGCCCGCAGCCGCTTAAAAAAGAAGGGCCGCGGGAACATTCCCGCGGCCCGAATCAATCAGGACGCTGCGGATCAGACACCGTACCCCAGTATTTTGGGCAACCAGGTTGCTATACCCGGGAAGAGCGTAATGATCAGCACGCACAGGGTAAGCGTTCCCACATAGGGAAGCACGGCCACGGCGTTACGTTCCACAGATATGCCTGCTATTCGTGACGATACGAAGATGTTCACGCCCAAAGGCGGTGTCAGCAGAGCCGTTTCATTGGTAAGCACCAGAATGATGCCGAAATGAATAGGATCAATGCCGAGCTGCACGATCACGGGCAGAAGCACGGGAACCAGAATGATGAGGGTGGAAAGCGTCTCCATGAACATGCCGAGAATGTACAGCACGACGATGATGAGCAGCAGAACCACCGTAGGATTGTTGGTAAAGTCGAAAATGAGCTGCGTAAGTTTCTGGGGAGCCTGTTCATAGGTAAGGATCTTACCGAACAGCGTGGAGGCCCCCACAATGATGAGCACGGAGCCGCAGGTCATGACGCCCTCGATGAGAGCGAGATAAATGTGCCTGAGACGCAGGGAACGGTTCACCACGAAGCCCACGAAGAGCGAGTACATGATGGCCACGACCGAGGCTTCCACAGGCGTGGCGTATCCGGAGTAGATGGAGCCCAGGATGATGACGGGCGTCATTAGAGCAAAGAAGCTCTTACCGCAGGTGCGGCAGAACACCTTCAGATTGAAGGCGGGGGTGTCGTCGTCACCCTTGAAGCCCTTGCGGCGGGCGATGAAATACGCCGTGGACATCATGGACACGGCCACCAGGGCACCGGGGAGGAAACCGGCGGTAAACATGGCCGTTACCGACAGATTGCCCAGAATGGCGTAAATGATCATGGGGTTTGAAGGCGGAATCATGATGCCGATGGTACCGCCGGACGAAGCCGCTGCGGCCGCATAGTCCTTGGAGTAACCGCTGCGGACCATGGCGGGAATCATGATGGTGCCGACGGCAGCCACGGTACCCGGCCCGGAACCGGAAATGGCGGCAAAGAACGTGCAGGCCAGAATGGTGGTGATACCGAGTCCGCCGTACATACGGCCGACGAGCATCTTGGCAACATTAATAATTTGTTGTGTTATGTTGCCGTATTCCATGAGTGCACCGGCTACGACGAAACATGGAATGGCCAGCAGCGTGAAAATATTGATGCCTTCAAAAAGCGAGTTGTGAATGACGGACAGGGGGAGCATGCTGTCGCCGAACATCAGAGCCGCCGAAGAGGCAATGACCAGGGACATGAAGATCGGCATGCCCAGAAGGAGCATGAGGCCCAAGGTCACGAGGGCTATTTCCATAGTGCTCATCAGACATCCTCCTCAAAGCGTACCAGACCGCTCAACGTACCGTTTTTCCAGCGGATATAGTAGTCGGCGACGATACGCCACGCCACCAGCACGAAGCTGAACGGAATAATGCACTCCACCCACACCTTGGCAAAGTGCATGGTGGGGGACATTTCCGGAAATTCAAAGCCTTCTTCCAGAACGGGCAGGCAATTGAACGCAATGAACAGGAGGGAGCACACCCAGATGGCGTCGGCGATCACACGGAAGAACATGCGCATGTTGTCCTTCATCCAGAGGAACTGCGCCGTCACACGCACATGTGCGCCACGCTTGGCAGCCAGAGCCGCCCCGAGATACACGGACCAGAGGAACGTATACCGGGAAAGCTCTTCCGTCCAGGCGATGGACGTGCCTACAGTCATACGGGCGATGACCTGTGCGGCCAGGCACAGAATCATGGCGCTCAGCATGATGCAGCACATGCCTTCTTCAAAGTAGTCGTAGATTTTTTTCAGAATGCTCATGACTATCCCACAAGTCTGAGAATGAAGCAGAGACGGGCCCGGCGATCGGAGAAGTGCGCCGGAGTTCGCAGTCCGGAGCAGCCCGGATCTCTGCGGAGAGCCCTGCTCCTCCGGGAGCAGGGCTCTTACCGAAATGCTATTTGGAATTTATGATGGCGAGAGCCTGATCCACGAGTTCCTTGCCGCCGACCTTGTCATAGAACTGAGGCCAGACGGAACGGGCAGCGTCCATCCAGACGGACTCGTCGGTAAGCTTGTTGAGCACCATGCCGTGATCGAGGCAATCCTGCAGAGCAATGGCATCCTGTTCATCGGACCAGGCCCATTCCACGGACTGAGCCTGCTTGGCGGCCTTGTTCACCAGAGCCTTGGTCTGATCGTCAAGCTTGCGATACCACTTTTCGCTCACGAGGATAGGTCCGACCCAGAGCAGATAATGGCTCTCGGTGATGTACTTCTGCACTTCCCAGAACTTCTGGTCACGGTTGATGGTGTGGGGATTTTCCTGACCGTCGATAACGCCCTGCTGCAGGCCGTTGAAGGTTTCAGACCAGGCCAGCGGATGAGGTTCCACGCCCCAGGAGCGGAAGGCGGCAAGCTGAAGTTCCACGGCAGGCACGCGGATCTTGAGACCCTTGAGTTCGTTGATGTTGGTGATGGGGTGCTTGGCATTGGTGATGTGACGATAGCCGCCGATCAGCCAGGCAAGAGGACGAGTACGGCTTTCCTTCACCATGGATTCAGCCAGCTTGTTGGTGAATTCCTCGTTGGTGAACAGCTTCTTGGCATCTTCCATCTTGGGGAAGAGGTAGGGGAGGTACACCACACCGGCAGAAGGAGCAAAAGGAGTGGCGTTGCCGTTGGCGACGACGGTAACGGTAAGTTCGCCGTCACGGCACTGCTTCACGTTGGCCTGTTCGTCACCCAGGGAACCGCCATAAAACGTCTGAACAGTAATGGCGCCATTGGATTCCGTTTCAATGACACGCTTGAATTCCTCAAGCGCCGTCACATGAAGACTGCCCTGCGGATTGGCCGTAGCGGCGCGGATGGTCATTTTCTTGTACTCAGCGGCATTACCAGTGCTCACGGAAAGCAGGAGAGCAAGGGCTGCGAGCCCACATATCAAACGTTTCATGCTTCTACTACCTTTTTAAAGTTCCTGTTGCCCACGATGGGGCTGGCCTCAATCCGAACGCTGTTTCAGCAGGAAAAACTTCACGGTGCGTTCCTGTTTCGCAACACGAAATTTTTCACATATTGTCTTTTTCTGATGCAAAAAGCATGCCATCATAAATCAATAATAAAAACTATTATTATTTATATAACCTTTTGTATTCTTTTGTTATTTTTTTTATCTACCCTTTTACTGAAGACACACGATTCCATCTCCGTCTGAAGCGAAAAAAAATACACCCTTTTCCTTGTCGGGCTATTTTTGCTAACTATGTATATTCATTATATATATGTATTTTATTTGCAAAAATGCAACGTTTCGGCAATTCTGCACAAAGGCCTTTGCATTGATATCCTATCGGGATATCAACTATTTTTTATTAATTGTGCATTTCTGCATTTTTCCTATGGTGAAAAAAGGAAATATTCCCTTACCAGATCCGACGCATCCAGAAAAAATAGGAGAACTATTTTAATTAGCTATAAAAATCACAAATAGACTTTCCGGCGGTACTTCCCGTTTTATACCCCCTTTTACTTTTGCCAGCAGTTCCGAATTTTTCCCCAAAGAACGAAAAAATATTTCTGGAGTTTCAACTCATTACCTTCAAAAGTTATTTTTTTCTCAATTTATACCATAACCTATCTGCACGCGAAATGGAAAAAGGCCCTTAAACATAGTTATTCAAGGCAATCTCTGGGAAATAATCAAGAACGCAAGCTGAACGCTATTTCAAAGCTCTCAGTATTCAAAGAAACACAGGGAGCGGCTCGCAGAAAAACAGCAGCAGGACTCATGCCGACGAACCGTTCGACGACAAAACAGCCGGCATTCTTCAGTCCTGCCCCCCTGTTTTCCGAACAGGCCGTCCGTCTGACCCATAATACCGATACGCAAAGCAGGACGGCCTTCTCTTGCCAGGCCAGTAAAAACACCCGGGAATGCGATCATACCCTGCGAAAAACGTTTGGGCGTTCTCGCCAGAGAGAGCTCATGTTCTCCTGCTTCTCTTGCAGATTCGACAATCTTTCCTCTCCTTGGTGAGCCGCGCCCTGACAGGAGCATGGACAGTCTGACATCCGTATTTCTGTTACCGGCGGCCCGTAAACGGGCTTCCGGTGTACGGGATGTTCAGCTGTCCTCCATGCTTATCCTCGGCCAGTTGATGCCTGATGTTCTGGGCTGTCTTCGCCTTGTTCTTGCCCACCGTGTCGACATAGTAACCACGGCACCAGAACTCCCGATGACGCTATCTGCCCTTCAGCTCTCCGAACTGCTCATATATCATCAGGCTGCTCTTTCCTTTCAAATAT
>JAXVQY010000304.1:0-3061 GCA_037303805.1 bacterium
GGGCACAATCGTTTCTCTTGTTGCTTCCGTATTCAGAAAAACCTTGATATCCAGCTGACCTACGCGGCGGATAAGATAATCCTTGAATTCCTTCAGAGGATATTTGAAGGAAACATAGTCGGCAAAGATGATCTGTCCGCCCAGATGATCGCTTTTTTCAAACAGACGAACCTCGTGTCCCCGTTCGGCCGCCGTGATGGCTGCCTGCATGCCGGCAGGACCACCGCCGATGATGCAGACGGATTTCTTTTCCGTTGCCGGAGGAATGATGTCCTGCTCTATGCCTATGCGGGGATTTGTGGAGCAGGCGAAGCGCTTGACGGTATCCAGAGTGAAGCTCGTAATGCCTCCCCCGAAAGTGCGGCCGTTCTTTTCGTCAAGACAGTTGAAGCACTTGATGCACGGCCGTATTTCGTCCTTTCTGCCGGTTCTGGCCTTCCTGGGCCATTCGGGATCGGCGATGAGCGTTCTTGCCATGGCCACGGCATCGGCTTTTCCTTCCGCAATGATTCTTTCCGCCATGTCTGGATCGGTAATGCTGCCCACGACGATGACTGGAATCTTTACTCCGGACTTCTTCACGGCTTCGGCCATAGGGACATTCGGAGCCGGAGGCATGAAAGTGGAGGGGAACATTTCGGGCCTGGACCGCAGAATACCGCGTGAGCCGCGGGAAATATGGACCATGTCAACTTTGTCTTCGATCATCTTGATGAACTCGATGACTTCAGGAAGTTCAAAGCCCTTCGGCATGTTTTCCGTGGTCCCTTCCGTGCCGGAAATGCGGTATTCCAGAACGAAATCGGGGCCGACGCGCTTGCGTATGCGGTCCAGCACCATGAGGGGGAAGCGGGCCCGGTTTTCAAGACTTCCGCCGTATTTGTCCTTGCGGTGGTTTTCAAGAGGAGAAAGGAACTGACTGAGCAGCCATGTATGAGCGCCGTGAATAAGGCACATCCTGAAACCGGCATTTTGAAGGAAGTGGCATGTTTCCGCAAAGTTATGGGCCACACGATCCATGTCTTCCTCCGTCATTTCCTCTACGTGGACGCCGTTGGGGAGTATTTGGGCGGAAGGAGCAATGGGATTGTTGCCGCCGTTCACCTGGGGAAGAGCCCAGCGGCCTGCATGAGCAATTTCAATGGAGGCCACGGCACCGGCCTGATGTATGGCATCGGTATAGGTCGTGAGGGGCGGCAGGGCATGTACGTCACAAAGATTCACATTATGGTAATGTCCGGCGGCATGTTCGAAATCGACGGCCGACTCTCCCAGTGTAACTACCGCTGCACCGCCGAGAGCCCGATTACGAAAGTGTTCTATGCATTCCGGACGGAGAAATCCTTCAGGGGTAAGAAAAGCCATACACATGGCGGTCGGCGCACCCCAGATTCTATTCCTGAAGCGAAGTTTTCCTACTTTCAGAGGGGAGAAAAGATGTGGATAAAAGGAATCTGCCATGTAATCTCTCCTTTATATATGTGATATTTTTTACTAGAAGCAAAATTTGTGCCAAAAATAATTTTCTTTTTATTTCAAATGGTTATTTTATATTCCTCTGCCAAAAGTAACGAAATATCATGTCAATTTACGATATTTCATCAATTTTCACTGTTTTCAGGTGCAATTCCTAGCTTCAGCATACGTGAGCGCAGTGTCGTAGGCTGCATTCGCATAAGTTCGGCGGCTCCTCCTGGTCCGCTGATTTTTCCTTTCGACAAGGCAAGAGCTTTACGGATATGTCTTCGTACCGCTTCATCCATGGAGCACATATCCTCGTCGGCGGGATGTATGTCGCCATGTCTGGAAAAGACGTCGCAGCACTGTACTGTGACAGGATTTTTTATATCATTTCCCCAGAGTATGACTGCACGTTCGATAACGTTGTTCAGTTCCCTGACGTTTCCCGGCCAGGAGTACGCCATCAGTTTTTTCATATTTTCGTCGGAAATGGAGGGAAGCTTTCCTCCGGCAAACTGCCGGCATTTGTTTTTGAGGAGAAAGCGGACCAGCAGGGGGATATCTTCACGTCGTTCTCTGAGAGGAGGAATCCAGATGGGGAAAATGTTGAGTCGGTAAAAGAGGTCCTCGCGGAATTTTCCTTCCTTGACCATGCGTTTCAGGTTGCGGTGGGTGGCCGCTATGATCCTGACGTCGACATGGTGGGACTCCACGCCGCCTACACGTTCCACCACCCCCTCCTGCAGAACTCTGAGCAGCTTTGTCTGGGCGAGAAGAGGAAGCTCACCCACCTCGTCCAGCAGGAGAACACCGTGATGCGCCCGCTCGAAGCGTCCTTTTACGGTTTGAACGGCTCCTGTGAACGCTCCTTTTTCATGGCCGAACAATTCCGAGTCGATGAGAGTTTCGGGAAGACAGCCGCAGTTTACCTTGACAAAAGGGGATCCGGCCCGTGCCGATGCATAGTAAAGCAGATCCGCTGCGGCTTCCTTGCCGACACCGGTTTCACCCAGGAGAAGGACGGGACAGTCGTGCCGGGCAACTTTCCAGATCTGACTCACTACCTGACGCATACCGGGCATTTTTTCCAGAGGCAGAAAACGCAGCTCTTCGCCGGGAGTATTTCGAGTATGGGATATCCTGTGCCCTCGAACAGGACGGTAGGCCAGGAGCAGGCGTTCGATATTTTCAAAGACTGCCGCCAGCAATTCCATGTGATTTTGGGTATAACACGTTTTTTTCCCCGGTATGACCAGAGAAAATGTGATGATGGAATTGTCTTCTCTCAGCGTACGCAGAAAAAGACAGGAAAAGGGTGTTTCAGGAAAAAGTGTTCGTAAAAGACCTGCTATGATACTATGATCTTTTTCTGTCACGAAGCGAACTATACTTTTAGGGCCGCTTTCAATAAGTTGAAGTTGTTCTCGTGTCGTTTTCAGGGGTAAATTTCCGTCATCGCCGGGAATGGACGGATACATATAATACCACTCTTCATCAGGTTGATTTAATGTGTAACTTATCAGTATATATCGTAAAGGAAAAAATGTTTTTAATACTTCAAATAAGCTATGTGACAATTCATCTATAGATTTTTCTTCTA
>JAXVQY010000305.1:0-4503 GCA_037303805.1 bacterium
AAGGTGTCTTCCGGCGTATTCATGTCGTAGGGACGGAATTTGTCGGGGGTATAGTCGGCATCGAGCACGATGCAGTGTACGCCTCCGGCATCGTAGGAGTAATAGGTTCTGCCCTTTTCGATACCGGTGTTGGTGACGCCGGAAAGGAATGCCTCGCGCTTGAGATTATCGAAATCATGGTTGCCGAGCACATGGTAGGCAGGACCGCTGAAGGAGGTGTACAGGTTTTCTATTTCCCTGAGATTGGCGGCGGGATCGGTTCCCGGAGCCAGCGTGTCCACAAAGTCGCCTAGTTCGATGATGAAGGCGGGCTTTTCCTTCTTCATGGCCTGGATGAAGACCTTCATTTTATCCATGGAGGCCGAGTAGATGCGGGTCGTGCTGTCGGCTTTTGTGGTTCTGTGCATGTCCGTGATGATGCCGGCCTTGAGGATACGTTTTTCTTCCTTGGCTTCGGCAGAGGCGGCGCCGGTCAGAATGCCGGCTGCGGCACAGGCCGTAGCGGCCATGCCCATTTTCAGAATGTCACGGCGGGCAATGCTTTTTGTCATGCTCGTTCTCCCATGATGATGTTTTGTCGCAGAATGAAATTTTTTGTTTTAAATTACTGTTGAAGGCGACCTTCAGGAGGCTCTGCATGTACCGAAGACGGTCGGAACTCTTTTCCGGCGCAGGCCGTCGGCATTGCTGCAGGAATGGTAGACTACATGGATTCTTCCGTCCTGAAGGACCTTGCCCTCACGCATGTAGTGATGCGTCCGAATCATGACGCCATCATGTCGGTCGTATGGAGATATGGTAACGTTTGACCGGACACCCGAAGGCGAGGGTCGTCTCCGGCCATGACGGAGCACGCTCCCGCGTCGGCAGGGATCGACGGGGAGCGTGCAGGGAAGGGAACCGTTTCATCCGAAACGGTTGCCGGGAGGAAAATATTTTTTATTTCAGATCATATTGATATTTTATGGGCAGTGAGACGTGTATGGGATCGGCTCCAAGAATCTCCGGGCGGCGGATCACGCCGCTTGCGGCATGCACGGCACGCAGTGCGGAGGCGTCAAGTTCCGGTCTGCCGGAGGAAGTGACGATGCGTATCTCGTGAAAGGTACCGTCCCTCCCTATGGTAAAGGCGCACAGCGCCACGCCTATGAGATCGATATCCCCGGCATCGAGTCTCCGGGCATGAATGGCATTGTCCACATCGTCGAGATAGCGAAGATAGGCGCGGCGCTTACGATCAAGTTTTTCGGCCTCGTCTCTGTCGCTTTCGCTGGAGGAGTGCAATCCCGTCCCGGGGCTTGTTCTTCCCTGTACCAGTGCGGATTCACTGTCCATTTCCAGAACGGCACGAAACACGGGAGCTTCTTCAGCAGGCGAGGCATGAATAAGCGTCAGCGAAAAGTGCAGAAAGAGCGACAGAGCGATTCCCGTCCATATTCTTTCGCTGTCCGTCATGTATTCACCTTTCTTCCGGACGTGAGGTAGCCACCATGAGTTTTTCTCCGCCGAGCATACGCACTTCGTCCACTACAAAGACAAGTGCCTCTACCGGGGCTTTCGGGCTGGCCTTGAGGACGAGTTGTCCCGGTTCCTTGCGGAATCCTCGTACGATGTCCTGCAGTCTGTAGCGAAGAAATTCCCGTTCTACGGGAACACCGTCACAGAAGAAGGAGCCGTTTTCCTCCAGGCGGATTTCCACCACCCGTCCGGAAAGCGCACGACTGGAATGAGCGGGCGGCAGATCTATGTCCAGTCCCCGGACGGCAAAGGCAGAGGCCACAATGAAGAAGATCAGCAGAATGAAGATGACGTCCATGACGGGCGTAAGATCGAGATCGATTCCGGGGCGCTTTCGCGGACGCAGACATATCATGTCTTTTCTCCGTCTGCGGCAAGAACGGCGTTGGCGACTTCCGAAAGCATTGTCGCTGCGTCGTCCGTGCGTGTCTGGAAGCAGTGCAGGAAGAACAGCGCGGGAATGGCGATGAACAGGCCCGTCGCCGTGGTGATGAGTGCCTGCCAGATACCGCCTGCCAGCTGGTTCATGTTGACGCCGGCCTGGGCGCCGGCGATCTCCGAGAAAGTTTCTATCATACCGAGAACCGTACCGAGCAGGCCCATGAGCGGGGCAAGACGGGCCAGTATGGAAAGCAGCGGAAGACGGGCTTCCAGTTTTTTGATCACGGCGTCACCTTCAATGCGCAGTGCTTCTTCCTTGCCCTCGGAGTCGGAGGAGAGCAGCACGTTGAATCGGTGCAGCGCTTCGATGTTGCCCAGTTCCGTCAGAAGGGGCGTTCTGTTTCCCTGCACAGCCTGTTCGAGAAGATCGGTTATATGCCGGGGAGGAAAGCGGAAGGAGGAAAAGAAAAGGAGACGCTCTATGATAATGGCTGTTACCGTGATGGAAATCAGGGCCAGCGGCCACATCATCCAGCCGCCCATAAGAAAGATGTCCATGGGGACTCTCCTCGCAGTTTAACCGCTTCATCCGGCGGAAGGGAAGGCGTACACAGGAGCGTATGCCTGAAATTCCCGGTTTCGGCCCCGCTATATTGCGAGTCCGGTACCGATGAGTACAAGGTCCAGGGGCGTTTCCTCCGGGGCGGGTGTTATTTCAAGTCTCCCTGCGGCATATTGTACGATGCAGACGCCCTGTCCTTCAATGGAAATGATGCCTTTTGCCCGGCACAGCCCCGGTCCGGCCTCATGCAGTATGTTTTCCAGATCGGTCACGGAAACCGGTTTTTCAAATTCCAGGGCTCTGGCCTCATAGCCTTCGTCGGCATGCGTCACGATATGAGCCCCCATGGACATAAGCCTCGGGGTGTGGGAGGGCAGGCGTGTTTGTCCGTGGGCGTCTATCCAGGCGTCAAGCTCGGCAAAGGGGATGTTGCCGTAATGTGCAGGCAGAATAAGAGCCCTGCCGTTGAGAGCGTGCAGCCGTCCGGTGAGCTCGGACAGCGCCTCGGAGGATACCGTTTCGCTTTTGTTGAGAATGATGACGTCGGCTTTTTGAAGCTGGGCACGGCGTATGCCGGATTCTTCGGGATGCCCCTGTTCGTGAGCCCTGCCGCACAGGTCGAGGGCGTCGGCCACGGTAATGACGAGTCCCGGAACGACAAGGTCACGCAGGCCGGTCAGAGCTTCCATGATGTTGTCGGGGTTGGCCAGACCTGTGGTTTCAAGCACGAACTGTTCGGCAGGCATGGCCGCGATGATGCGTTCAAGGCCGGGGCGCAGACTGTCGGCCAGCGAGCAGCACACACAGCCTTCGTCCAGAGCCTCCACAAGCGTGTCGTTTTTCATGAGTGCGGCATCCAGTTCCACTTTGCCGAACTCGTTCTGTATGACGCCCGTATAGCGTTCCCGACCGTGAAGAAAGTCCAGCCAGCGGCGCAGAAACGTGGTTTTGCCTGCACCGAGAAAGCCCGTGAGCACATGCAGCACCGGACGTTCGAGTTGCTCGAGTTCTTCCGGCCTGTGTTTTGCGGGAACGAAGTGAAGTCCGTGAAGCGCCTCCCCCTCCATGGTGAGTTTCGGGCCGAAGGAGGCGGTCATGTTGAGCAGAAATTCTTTTTCCTTCGTGCTTTCTTCCATGGTGCCGTCGGCGTGGAAGATAAGCCGGGGGACAGCGTTCATCCCGCGGGAGAGAGAGGCTTCTTCTCCCGTCTGCTGTTCCGCAGTGCAGGTGAGGACGGCGAAGAGGCGAAGAAACAGGCTGAAGGCCGGAATGTCGCATTCCGGTTCGTCTGGAGCCACCAGCCAGCCGTGTTCTGCGGGTATGCCGTCGGCAGCAAGTACGCGATGCCTTGCAGGGGCTTCCAGCGTGAAAGCCAGAGCGTCTCCTTCGAAGGAGGCATCGATGCGAAGAGATCCGAGAAGAAAAGGCAGAAGTTCCTGCTCGGTTCCGGTGAATTCCCTAACGGCATTTTCATAGCGTGGAGAAAGGGCAAAGCGCAGAGCGTCGAGGGGAAAGGCATCCAGAAGAGGCGATTCGGAAGGTGGAAAGACATAAAGGCTGAAGTATCCCCGAAGACAGGGAGCGTGCCCCGGAGCATCGTCCCGGGTCTCTCCGTCGAAGCGTATGCCGAAGACACTTTCCGCGCCGGCCACCCGGCAGGTCCAGGCAGGGTGACTGGAGGCGCAGGGGCGTACGCCCCGCCAGCCGAGTGCTCGTGCCCGGGTTCGTTCGAAATGGGCGGCCATGACCAGCGAGGTGAAGATGCTGGCGCAGTCGGAATCGCTGTCGCCGAGGTCGCGGGGAAGAATGTCGTGCAGTTTCATGGCCGCTCCGTGAATCCGGGGCGCGCCCAAAGCGCGCCCCGAAGGAGAGTTAGCCGGGGAAGGTGATGATGTCGCCGTTTCCCAGATAGTTGGTGGTCTTGGAGCGGAAGCGGGCCGTGCCCTTCACCACCGGGTAGCCTGCATCCACGAACTTCTGCGCCGTGATGAGGCCCGTGCAGTGGTTGCAGCCCACACGCTGGAGGTTCCACTTCTTCAGGC
>JAXVQY010000306.1:0-9729 GCA_037303805.1 bacterium
TCCACGGCCTGCATGGTGTATTCGGGATTGGCGGCTTCGTGGAAGCGATCCTTCATGAAGGAGATGGGCTCGTGATTGAAGCGGCGTACCAGAGAGTCGGCCATGATTTCCAGAGCTTCACGGGTAGCGTCGTCCACGGGGCCGAGGCGGTGCAGCGTCTTTGCCAGCTCTTCTTCCATGATGCGTTGTCCGCGTTCCACCAGAGCCACGATGGTGGGTTGAAGGGTGAGGGAATCCAGCCACTGATGAAACGCCGTGGTTTCCTCGTCCACGATGGCTCGGGCCCGGACGGCTTCCTTGCGACGTTCGGCGATATGTTCTTCCACCACTTCCTTGAGGTCGTCGATATCGTACAGATAGATGTTGTCCAGCGTGTTGACCGAAGGGGCGATATCCCGCGGCATGGCGATGTCGATGAGGAACATGGGCCGATTCTTGCGCTTCTTGAGTACGTCGCGCATGTCCTGTTCATGGATGATGGCGTCGGGAGCGCCCGTGGAACTGATGACGATATCGGTATCCACCAGGTGAGAAAAAAGCTGATCGAAAGGCACGGCTTCACCGCCGAGGCGGTGAGCCAGTTCTTCCGCTCGGGCAAAGGTACGGTTGGCGACACGGATACGTCTGACCCCGGCCTGTTTCAGATGCAGGGCCGCCAGTTCCGCCATTTCGCCCGCACCGATGATGAGGGCGTTGTGGCGGCTCATGTCGTCGAAGATCTGCTTGGCGAGTTCCACGGCTGCGTAGCTGATGGAAACGGCGCTGGAGGCCACCCCTGTTTCGGAGCGGACGCGTTTTGCCACGGAAAAGGCCTTGTGCAGCAGACGGTTGATGATGGTGCCCGCACTGTGATTCTGGGTGGCCTTGCGGTAGGCGGCCTTGAGCTGACCGAGAATCTGAGGTTCCCCGAGAACGAGAGAATCCAGGCTGGAAGCCACGTTGAACAGATGCCGTATGGCCTCGTCGTTCTTGTACTGGTAGAGGTAGGGTTCCAGCTCTTCCACGGTCCTGCCTCTGGCCTGTGCCCAGCATTCGAGGGCGCGCTGACGAGGCGTGTCGCCCTCGCCTACGACAAGGACTTCCACACGGTTGCAGGTGGAGAGAATGAGCGATTCGCTGATGCCGTTCCCCGTGGGAATGGCCCACGTTTCGGGAGAACAGAAGTTGGTGAGCGCGAACTTTTCGCGGACTTCCACCGCGGCGGTACGGTGGTTGATGCCGATAAGATGTATGGTGCTGTTCATGATGTTCCTGAGAAAAAGAAGGTGTTCGCACGCCCGGGGACCGGGCGGTCCTGCATAAGGGGAAAGGAGCCGCTAGAAACCGTGCTGCGTGGGGAACACGGTGTTGACCACGAACATGGAGAACAGCGAGGCGGCGAAAATAACGATGGCCAGTATGGCAGGTTTGCGTCCGCGCCAGCCGAGAGCCTGGCGCTGATGGAAGAGCAGAGCGTACACGGCAAGAATGAACAGGGATATCCATTCCTTGAAATCACCGCTCAGAAAGCTGCCCCAGCTGATGCGGGCCCAGAGAAAGCCGCACAGGATGCCGAGACTGTAACAGGGAAAGCCGATGAGGGTGGCCATGGCGTTGACTCTGTCAAGCGCGGCGAGCGCGGGCAGATCCTTGCGGAAACCTTCCAGGGGAGTCTTGTGCTTGATGGCTCCTTCCTGCCAGAGGAACAGGGCTCCGGCTCCGGCTGCTACGGCCATGACTCCCACACCCACGAAGATGGCGGCAAGATGCAGAACGAACAGCGGCCCGGCTACGGGCATGCTGCCGGGAGTACCGGAAAATCCCAGGGCGCAGGAGCCGAGGAAAAAGGCCCAGGGTGCCACGAAGTGCAGCACGATATCCATTTTCTGACGGCGTGCCATGAAAAGTCCGGCCAGAGCCAGAAACCACGACAGAGGAAGCAGATAAAAGCCGCGGGAAACGGAGCTGAAGGCTCCTCCGAAAATACTGATGATGAGCCAGAGCGTATGCAGGGCAAAGCCTCCGGCACAGAGCAGACAGGCCAGTTTCTTGACCCGTGCGGAACGGCCGAGAACGCCTGCCAGAGATGCGACGGTGGCCAGCGCGTAGAGAGCCAGACACAGGTAGGAAGGGATATCAGTCCAGTCCATGGAAAATCTCCTTGGAGGAAAAGGAAAGCGAGGTCGGCAGAAGCGGACGGAGCAGGGCGTCGACTTCGTCCGTATCCTCGCGGGACAATGCATCCATGAGTCTGTCGCGCATGGGACGCGCACAGATGGCGCGGAAGATTTCGGCATCGGCGTCACTGCCGAGTCCGAGAGAGAGCAGGTGCGGTCGCAGGGCCTTCAGAAGCAGGGCAAGGGATGCATATCCGCTCTTCATCCATGCTCTGAGATCCTCTTTCAGCGCACGGGCCAGTGCAGGACTGCAACCTCCCGTGGACAGTGCCAGCGCCACGGGACCTTCCTCCAGATGAGCCGGAACGATGAAGTTTCCGGAAACCCCCTCGCGGAGGGGGCCTGCCACATTGCACAGTATGCCTGAGGCCCGGCACAGAAGCGCAATGGAGGAGTTCACTTCGGCCGAGGGCGTGGCGGCGAATACCAGCGTCCTGTTTTCCACATCTTCCGGTCGGAAGACCCGTCGTTCAAGAACGAGGGGGAAGAGAGGCAGGCCTTCCACGGCCTGAGCGACGGCTTTCTGATCAAGATGGGGATCCACCACGAGCAGACTGGCCGGAGAGCACGTCAGCAGATCGGCGATTTTACGCCTTCCTACGGGACCGGCACCTACCACCAGACAGCGGGCTTCGGCAAGGCTGAGAAAAAGAGGATAATAACGCATGGGCATGGTATAGCCTTTACAGGCACTCCCGTCCAGAGAGATAAGTCCCTTCCGGGGATTCCGGGGGAAAAACACTGGACTAACCCTGAAAAAAGAAGTAGGGTTCTCCGACTTGAATCTTCAACGCTGCGGTAAATCGGGCGACTAGGCGACTGTCCGCCTACCAAGGTGGGTATGGGCGTACCCGTGGGTCCGCAAATCATCTGAGGAGTGTACCATGAAAGAAGGCATCCATCCCAAAGTGTACAAGGCCAAGCTTGTCTGCGCCTGCGGCAATGTCGTGGAAGTTCTTTCCACCAAGGGCGAAACCGTGCATGTCGAAATCTGCTCCGCCTGCCATCCGTTCTTCACCGGCAAGCAGCGCTTCGTCGATACCGCCGGCCGTATTGACCGCTTCCGCAAGAAGTACGCCAAATTCGCCAAGTAACGCTGGTTCCGGCGTCGAATCGAGCCGGGAACGAGCGGAACCTCCCCAGGCTTTCCTGGGGAGGTTTTTGAGTTTGGAGTTCTGCCGGTTCGAGGCGGATTCCGGGAAAGAAAGTCCGGTTCCGCATGGCGGCGGAGATGATTTCCGGGGTGTGCCGGACGGCACGCCGATGTAAGACGGAGAAGGCGGCAACGGCCCCTGAAGGGCGGATCGACAGCCTTTTCCGAAGTATATTTTTCAGGATACGGCAATGGCATTCGCAGGTTCATGTATTCGTCTTGCGCTTCTTGCGGCGGAAAGTCTGCCTCTGGTGGGCGGGCAGGCCGTCATGGAAGGCGTGCTCATGCGCAACGGGGCTTCCTACGCGCTTGCGGTACGTCGTCCTTCGGGCTCCATTTCCGTGGAGAGCCGCCGCTGGAGGACCATGGGGCCGCAGGGCCTGCGTTCCGTGCGTTTTCTGCGCGGCTTTCCCGTGCTTGTGGAAACGCTGTCCAACGGTATCCGGGCTCTGAACCGTTCGGCCGATCTTTCCTCGGGGGACGACGATTCCTCCCCCATGACGCGCTGGCAGGTCATCGCCACTCTGCTCATGGCGCTGGGAGCCGCCGTGGTTCTTTTTGTGGCCGCACCGCATCTTATGGCACTCGGCATGGAAGGGCTCGGTCTTTCCGGCGACATGAAGGGGCTTTCCTTCCATCTCTGGGACGGACTTTTCAAGTTCATCATATTTACGGGCTACATTGTCGCCATTTCCTTTCTGCCCGATATTCGTCGAGTGTTTCAGTATCACGGCGCCGAGCACAAGACCATTCATGCCTTTGAGAAGGGCGGCATGGTTACCGTGGAGACGGCTCGGGCCTGCAGTCGTCTGCATCCTCGCTGCGGCACCACCTTTCTGCTTTTTGTTCTTTCCGTGGCCATAGTGCTGCATGCCGTGCTGGTTCCCCTGCTGCTTCTGGTATGGGATCCATCCTCGGCCGTTGTCCGCCATGCGGGCATCGTATGCTTCAAGATTCTGCTGATTGTGCCTGTCAGCGCTCTGGCCTATGAAATCATTCGCTATGCGGCTGCACTGGGGGACGGCCTGTGGGGGCGTATTCTGCGTGCTCCGGGTCTGTTTCTGCAAATGCTCACCACCCGGGAACCCGACGCCGATCAGCTTGAAGTGGCCGTCGTCGCGCTTCGGGAAGCTCTGGGTCCCGACAGTCCCTATGCCGACCGCTTTGAATCCCCTGACCCTATCGTGATGGAGTAACTATGTTTGCGAAACTGGAAAATCTGGAAAAACGATACGAAGAGCTTGAACAGACTCTGGCCGACCCTGCGGTGCTGGCCGATCCCGAGCAGTACCGCAAGACGGCCAAGGCCCGCGCCGACGTGGAACCCGTGGTTCTCGCCTACCGGGAATACCGCGATCTCCAGAAACAGCTTGAGGAAAACAAGGAACTTTTGAGCGACGAGGATCATGACATCCGCGAGATGGCGCAGGAGGAGATACGTCGCATCGAAAAGGAACTTCCCGAGCGTGAGCATAAACTCCGCCTCATGCTGCTTCCTCCGGACCCTCTGGATGAAAAGAACACCGTGCTTGAAGTGCGTGCCGGGACCGGCGGTGATGAAGCGGCGCTGTTTGCGGCCGATCTTTTCCACATGTACTGCCGTTACGCCGAACTTCAGCATTGGAAGGTCGAGATCATTTCCGAGATGCCCACGGATGCGGGCGGTTACAAGGAAGTGATCGCTCTGGTTTCCGGCAAGCGCGTGTACAGCCGTCTGCGCTATGAATCCGGTACCCACCGTGTGCAGCGTGTGCCCGCCACGGAATCGCAGGGTCGTATCCATACTTCCGCCGCCACTGTGGCCGTCATGCCCGAGGCAGAGGAAGTGGACGTGAATCTCCGTCCCGAAGATCTGCGCATCGACGTGTACCGTGCATCCGGTGCCGGCGGCCAGCACGTGAACAAGACCGAATCGGCCGTGCGCATCACGCATATCCCCACCGGCATTGTGGTGACCTGCGAAGACGAGCGGTCCCAGCACAAAAACAAGGCCCGCGCCATGAAGGTGCTGGCTTCACGTATTCTTCAGGCGGAGCAGGAAAAGCAGCATGCGTCGGAAGCTGCCGAACGCCGTTCCCAGGTGGGATCCGGCGACCGTTCCGAACGTATCCGTACCTATAACTTTCCGCAGGGCCGCGTGACCGATCACCGCATCAACCTTACCATGTATTCGCTGGATCGTTTCATGGACGGCGAGATCGAAGACATGATCGAGGCCCTTGCTGCTCAGGCGCAGGCCGATGCTCTGAAGGCCGAGATGGAGTAACACAGGGAGGCAGGCATGAGTCAGGATTACACCGAGGGCGTTTCCGGTACCGAGTCGGGCGTTACTCTGGAAGAGGAACTGAAAGAACCGTCCATGTATCGGGTGCTTCTTCATAACGACGACTACACCACCATGGATTTCGTGGTCAAAATTCTGGAGGAAGTCTTCCACAAGACGCAGGAAGAATCCGTGGCCATCATGATGGCGGTACACCAGAAAGGTATGGGCGTATGCGGCGTATATCCTAAGGAAATTGCCGAATTCCGAGTCGCGCAGGTGGCTGGACGTGCCCATGAGGCCGGATTTCCCCTTCGCTGTACCATGGAAAAGGAATAAGTGCTGAAAAAACGGCGGTTGCCTGGGCGACTGCCGTTTTTTTTGTCATGACCAGCAGGGATGTTTTCCCTTTCGGGATCGCAAGGAGACGGACCTGTTCCTTCCAGGGATGCGAGACCGGACAGCCTGTTCCTGAGCTTGCAATCTCTGTTCTGCACAGGTACAATGAAGAAATGTTTCCAGAAAAGAGGAGTATCCGCCGATGATGGCACGTTCTCTGATGCAGACACTGGCTCTTGCCGTCATGGAGATGCGGTCGCGCCGCCACGAATGCCTTACGGTGGAGCATCTGCTGCTGGCCATGACGCGCGAGCAGCTCGGTCGCGTCATACTCAAGGGCTGCGGTGCCGATATCCCTGCGCTGCGGCATCAGCTTGACGAATATCTTTCCCGTTATCTGCCTTCCGTAGGGCCTGAACCCGCTCCCGAAAGCGAAGTGCTCCAGACGGAAGCTCTGGAACGGGTGCTGGAGCGTGCCGTTGCCCATGTTCAGTCGTCGGGGCGCAGAGATACCGACGTGGGGGACGTACTGGCGGCCATGTTTGAGGAGCCGGACTGCTGGGCCGTTTTTTATCTGCGCAAGCAGGGGATTGATCGTCTGCGCGTGCTGGAATTCATATCCCACGATCTGCCGGAGATTCTGCGTCAGGCCGCACAGCGGCGGCAGAGTGAAATGTCGGAAAAGCAGGAGGAGGCTCCTCAGGCCTCCGCACTGGAAAAATATGCCGTTGATCTGGTGGAAAAGGCGAAGCAGGGACGTATAGATCCCCTGGTGGGCCGTGAAAGTGAGGTCGCCCGTCTGCTGGAAGTGCTTTCCAGAAGACGCAAGAACAACCCTCTGCTGGTTGGGGAACCCGGCACGGGCAAGACGGCCATTGCCGAAGGTCTGGCCTACAGAATAGCCCGGGGAGAAGTGCCTCGAGCCTTCCGTTCCATCGCCGTGTACGCGCTGGATATGGGGTCTCTTCTGGCAGGTTCCAAATACCGGGGGGATTTTGAAGCCCGCATCAAGGATGTGGTGAACGAGCTGAAGCAGAAGCCCGGGGCCATTCTCTTTATCGACGAGATTCATACCATCGTGGGTGCGGGAGCTACGAGCGGCGGTTCCATGGATGCCTCGAACCTGCTCAAGCCCGTGCTGGCCGCCGGAGAGCTGCGCTGCATAGGGTCCACCACGCACGAGGAGTACCGCACTCATTTTGAGAAGGACCGCGCACTCAGCCGTCGTTTTCAGTGCATCGACGTGCGGGAACCTTCGGAAGCCGACTGCCTTGCCATACTGCGGGGACTTCAGGAACGGTATGAGAAGTTTCACGGGGTACGCTATTCTCGGGGGGCGGTGCAGGCCGCCGTCGAGCTTTCGGCCCGGCATATCCAGGATCGCCTGCTGCCCGACAAGGCCATAGACGTCATGGATGAAGCCGGTGCGGCGGCCAGCCTCAAGCCGGGATTCCGCCGGGGGGCGGTGGTCTCCGTGCAGGACATCGAACGTGTTGTGGCACGCATGGCAGGCATACCCGCCCGCAGCGTGAGTCGCGGTGAAAAGGAAAGACTTCAGACGCTCGGTGCGGATCTGCGTGCCCGGGTTTTCGGACAGGATCAGGCCGTGGACGGTATCGTCCGGGCCATTCTTCGTTCCCGCGCGGGGCTGAGTCGGGAAAACCGTCCCATGGCTTCCTTCCTTTTCCATGGGCCTACCGGCGTCGGCAAGACCGAGCTTGCCAAGGCTCTGGCCGATCTTCTGGATGTGGCGTTCGTGCGCTTCGATATGAGCGAATACATGGAAAAGCATGCCGTGGCGCGTCTTATCGGCTCACCTCCGGGCTATGTGGGCTTTGAACAGGGCGGTCTGCTTACCGAAGCCATCCGGAAAACGCCCCATGCCGTTTTGCTGCTTGACGAGGTGGAAAAAGCGCATCCTGACATTTATAATGTGCTTCTTCAGGTCATGGACTATGCCACGCTGACCGACAATACCGGTCGCAAGGCCGACTTCCGGAATGTGGTGATCATCATGACCACCAATGCCGGGGCGCGGGAAATGGAACAGTCCCCCGTGGGATTCTGCTCCACGAGCAGTGCCTCTGACCGCAGCGCAGGTGCTGTGGAACAGACGTTCAGTCCGGAATTCCGCAACAGACTTGATGCCATGATTCCCTTCAACAGCCTGAGTCGCGAGCTTATGGGGCGCATTGTGGATAAGACTCTTGCCGCACTCGCCCCCGGGCTTGCCGCACGCCGCGTGTCGCTGACACTGACTGATGCCGCCCGTGACTGGCTTGCCGGGCATGGCTTTGATCCGCGCATGGGAGCTCGTCCGCTGCAGCGCGTCGTCCGCAACGAGGTGGAGGACAGACTGGCGGAGCTGCTTCTTTTCGGAGGTCTGGAAAAAGGCGGCAGCGTTCTGGTTGATGCGGAAGGCGCGAAGGCTCCTCATCTTACGCTGACGGTGAGCGGACAGTAACGATATGGCGGCCCCTCTTGTGTGGATGCCCGAAGGCGGGCCGCTGTGGTTTCCTCCGGTGGAAAGAGCGCTGGAAGGCGGTCTGCTCATGGCAGGCGGAGACCTTTCCCCGGCGCGTCTGCTTCGAGCCTATGCCAGAGGAATTTTTCCGTGGTATGAGGAAGGGTCTCCCGTTCTCTGGTGGTGTCCAGATCCGCGCTGTGTTCTTTTTCCGGAGCGGCTGCATGTCGGCGGCAGTCTTCGCAGGACGCTCAACAGCGGCCGGTTCCGATTCAGCGTGGATTCGTGTTTCGGGCGCGTCATCCGTGCCTGTGCCGACATGCCTCGTCCCGGGCAGAACGGAACGTGGATTGTACCCGATATGGTGGAGGCCTATGAACGCCTTCACGTCCTGGGACATGCTCATTCCGTGGAAGTATGGCAGGATGGAGAACTGGCAGGAGGGTTGTACGGTGTCCTCTGCGGACGGGCCTTTTTCGGTGAATCCATGTTTCACCGGCAGCCCGATGCCTCCAAGGCCGCAGTCGTACATCTGACGGCATGGCTGAGAGAACGGAATGTGGCCATGATAGACTGCCAGCAGACCACGCCGCACATGCTGCGTCTGGGCGCCGTGGAGATTCCGAGGGCGGAATTTCTTGTTCGTCTGCGGCAGCTTTGCGGTTCATGACAGAGCACAGACTGTCATGACGTATCCTGGCGCGGCACGAGAGGCGTCGAATCTTCCCTTGTCCTGTTCGCGTCGCTGCGGGTGACGAGGATGGATAAAGCAGGCATCCTGTAAAGGCGGAAGCCGGATGAATGCAGCTTCCGCAGGTATAAACATCAGGTAAGTCAGGAGGGCAGTATGAGTGATGCAGTTGAATTTGAACAGACTCCGCAGGGATTCACGGTAAGAACGGGTCATCCTCTGCTCGGCGACATTCATGCGGATTTCAGTAAGGTCGGCCCGGATCACAGGGCGGGAACGGCGCGTGCCCTTCTGGTAAGCGCGGCTTTGAACTGTTTTTGCGGCACGCTGAATGCGGCGCTCTTGGCACGTGACGTGCAGTATCGTCGTATTGTCGGTACGGGACGGGCGACGAAGGTCGAACGCGACGGCGTTTCCATGGTTACAGGCATTTCCATGGATGTGCGTGTCGAAGTGGACGACGCCGATGCCGAAACGCTTGCACACTGCCTCAAGATCGTGAAGGGATGCATGATCACCCGTTCTCTCATGGAAGGAATGGAAGTGAGCATTCATGCCGAACGAGCCTGAGCTTCTTCAGATATGTTTCTAGGCCTCCGTGGAGTACACGGGGGCTTTTTTGGTTAAAAGAAAACCCCCAGCTAGGCTGGGGGTTCCCGAAAA
>JAXVQY010000307.1:0-13666 GCA_037303805.1 bacterium
GCCGCCGAAGCCAAGGACGAAAAGCGTCTGCTCAAGGCCGGCATCATCACCGACATGCACAGAACCACCAAGGCCGACAGCACCACCCGCGTGTACTCCGCCTCCATGAACAAGATGAAAGTCTTCATCGACGCCATGAAGAAGGAAAAGCCCGCCTTCATCATCGAGCTCGGCGACTTCGTGGACACCCTCGCCCCGGGCACCGATCCCGCCGCCAACCTCCGCGAAATAGAATCCCTGTTCACCTCGTTCGGCGGCCCCGCCTATCACGTGCTCGGCAACCATGACTTCGACAATCTCAAAAGAGAAGCCTTCCTTTCCGGCGTGACCAACACCGGCATCGAGCAGGGCAAGACCTACTACTCCTATGACGCGGGCGGCGTTCACTGCATCGTGCTCGACGCCGACTACACGCCCGGCAAGTTCCGTCCCTACGACATGAACACCCCGGAAGACACCTTCTGGACCTGGGTGGACACCATCATTCCGCCTCAGGAAATGGAATGGCTGAAGGAAGATCTCAAAAAGACAGACAAGCCCGTCATCGTGTTCAGCCATCAGACCCTCGACCGCGTGGATGAGCAGGACCACAACATCAAAAACGCTTCTGCCGTACGCGCCGTTCTGGAAGAAAGCGGCAAGGTGCTCGCCGTCATCTCCGGACATGACCATCAGGGCGGCTATTCCAACATCAAGGGGATTCATTACGTCGTCCTCAACGGCAACGTCGGCGTGAACGATTACCGCACCTGGGATGTCACCAGCTCCGAAAAGGGACGGGACATCCATAAAGACAATCAGTTCTGCGTATTGGAAGTCAGCAGAAAGGGCAGTACCTACCGTCTTTCCGTCAGAGGATACGGGCGCCAGCCCAGCTACAGACTGGAAAGAACGCTCTGATTTTCCGACGATTACGCATACGCAGCAGACTCTCCCTCAAGAAAAAGCTCCGTTTCCTCCCGAGACGGAGCTTTTTCTTGTCCGCTTTCGGGAAGAAAACGCCTTTCCGGCCCTCCTGACCGCAGATCAGCCGAGTCCGAAAAAACATGCGCCATGGCAAAGGCTCCGGCCGCATTGACGAAAACCGGGCTTGCCGTTAGCCTCCATTCCTGGAGAACCGCCGTGAATACCAAGAAAAAAGTGACGCTGGAAGATGTGAGCCGCCTTGCCGGAGTATCGCTAAGTTCCGTGTCCATGATTCTCAGCGCCCGTGCCGATGTCTCTTTTTCCCCGGAAACGATCCAGAAGGTACGACAGGCGGCCAAGACTCTGGGCTATCGCGCACCGTCACGCCTTTCCAAGGGCAGATTTCCCGGCAGAAACGTGGTGTTCATCGTTACCCCGAACATCGCCAACGCCTATTATTCCGGTCTCGTGCAGGCCATACAGCAGGCCGCGGAAGAACACAGCTTTTCCACGCTCATCTTCACCACCTACCGGGAAGCCCGCAAGGAAGAGGAAGTCATGGACATGGCCCTTGCGCTGGGAGCCGCGGGCATGATCTTCACGCTCACGCCGCAGAGCCTGCGCAAGGTGGAAAAAGTCAACGGAAAAATTCCCGTCGTGGTCATGGGTGATCGAAATTCCAGTCCCAAGGTCGACACCGTGGAGCTGGACAACTACAGTGCGGGCGTACTCATCGGCAGACACATGCTGGATCTCGGCCACAGACATATCGCCTTCATTTCCGCCATGATGAACACGACCAACGTCATACGTCTGCGGAGACTTCAGGGCGTGAAGGATACCTACGCCGAACGGCCGGGCTGTACGGTCCAGGTATTCACCAGAGATTATACCCCGAAAGAAGAGCTCAACAGCATAGATCTGGAGCAGAGAATCGGCTACGAACTCACCATGGACTGTCTGAAGCGGAAAAGCCGCATATCCGGCTTTGTCGCCGTCAACGACTTCATAGCCTACGGCGTGCTGGACGCCATTGCCGACCGGGGATTCCGAGTGCCCGAGGACTACAGCGTATGCGGCTTCAACAATCTCTCTTCCTCACGCATCTCCCATGTCGGTCTCACCACCGTGGAGCAGCAGACGGAAGAGCGGGCACGCAGTGCCTTCGACATTCTTTACGAACGCATCATCGGCGGAGACGCCGCCAGCGACATCATACGCATGGAATATACCCACCGTCTGCTGGAACGCCGTTCTACGGCTCCTTTCCGACAGATCCCGCAGGAGAAATCATGAAACCTATTGCGCTCTGCCTGTCTGTGCTGCTTCTGCTTTCAGGGTGCAGCAACGGCTCGTTCCACCTCCCCTTCATGGAAGATTCCGAACCTGCACGGCCCGTCAAGGCCGAAAACAAACCCGAAAGAAAAGCGACCTACGGCGTCTCGCCCGAAGCACAGGCCTATCTGGCCGAAGCCATGGAATACTGGACCGGATCCGGAGAATGCACGGATCCGGAAAAGGCCGTTCCCCTTCTGGATAAAGCCATAAATGCCGATCCTCTGGATCCCGCGCCGTATCTCATGAGAAGCCTTGCCCTGAGCGACCTCGGCTATATGAACGAGGCTTTCGACGATGCCACGAAAGCCATCCGGCTTTCCCCCACGGCAGAGGCCTATGCCACACGGGGACTGGTCTGTCTGAAACAGCGGCATCCCGACGGAGCCCGACGAGATTTCGAATATGCGGAAAAAATCAATCCCAAGGAGCCGCTCATCTACGTGTATCGTGCCGCCGGTGCCTTTCTGGAAAACCGAAACGACGACGCATGCAAGGATCTCGAACACGCCTGCGAACTGGGGCACTGCCGTCCGTGGAACACGGCCAAGGAAAACAAGCTCTGTCGATGATTCTCGACCGCATGTGCATAGCGCATGAAAAAGGCCGTTGCTGAAAAGCAACGGCCTTTCTCCGAGGAGGAATGGCAGGGGGGCAGGGGATTCCCCCTGTTCGGAGCAGGAGAGAGCTCCGGGCCGAAGAGCGGTTTAATCAGTAAAACTCTCCGGAAAGGTTGATCGTGTCCGTGTACGATGCCGAAAAGAAAACATTCCGATCGTAAGGACATCGGCAGACATCCCGGGACGGTTCCACGGTCCGTACCGTCAAGCCGCAAAAGCCGACGGGGACCTGCCTGTACGAAGTTCGTCTATTCTTCCGTGGGATTCACGGAATCAAGAAAACGATACGGTCCGGCATAGGTAGGCGTCCCGTAAATCTGGCAGACATGCGTGTTCCAGGCTCCGTCCCGCCAGTCGTGGAGCAGATAACCCGGAGCTTCCATGACGAACGTATCGCCGCCTTCGGGCGAAAGATCGAGATCTATCTGCATGGAAGCCGCCGGTGCGGTCAGTGCCGTGACTCCGGCCCACTGCGTAAATATGGGTCGATGCATGTGTCCGCAGCACAGACGGACCCACGGGGCTTTTTCCAGAATGGCGCGCAGACGTCCGACGTTCTCATACGGTTCATCCATGGCTCCCATCCCCGTGATGAAGGGCGGGTGATGCATGAACAGAAGCGCCGGCACCCCGGGACGTCGGGCCAGCTCCTTTTCCAGCCATGCGGCACAGACGTCCGGAAGATGACCGGAATGCGACCCGGGACTCATGCTGTCCATCATGAGAAAACGCACGTCATCCTCTTCCACGGCATAGCAGAGCCAGGGTGCGGTTTCCTCGTTTTCCGGACACCAGCCCTTCAGAATGGAACGCATTCTGTCGCGGCGGTCATGATTGCCCGGAACGGCATAGATGGGAATATTCAAAGGAGAAAGCGCCTCATACAGCATTCTGTAGGCATGCTCGTCTCCACTGTCGGCCAGATCGCCGGTAATGACCATCATGTCCGGCTTCTGCGCAAGTCTGAAAAGATGCTTCGCCGCGCTCTCAAGGCATTTCGGGGTATCCACTACACGAAAAGAAAGCCTGCCGTCGCCGCGAAGATGAAAATCTGAAATCTGAAGTATTTGCATAAACAACTTTCCTTGCGGAAGGGGGAATCCCTCCTGCGTCCGGGTCAGATATGTTCCACGTCCGTCCCCGGGGACGGGACATCGTGCTCTGCTGTGCGCAGGTACGGATGAGGTCGCGGTCGGCATCCCGTCGGAGCGGACTCCCCGTCCTACGGGATGCCGAGGAACTGATACACAAAGAGATATACCGATATCCCCGTGCAGGGAATATCATTCCCAGGATCAGATATGTTCCACGTCGTCGCCGAGACGGCGGACCGCAGCATTATGCTTGCGCTGTACGATGAAGGCCGAAATGCCGCTCGTCAGAGCCGCCAGCATGGTGTACAGGCAGACATAGATGGGATCGCCGTCGGCAATCTTGATGAGATAGGTGCAAAGGCCGGGAACAATACCGGCAACGAGGAAACCGGGGAACTGATATACGATGGAAATACCGGTATAGCGCACGTCGGCGGGGAACAGATCGGAGAACAACGCGGCTTCAGGACCGAATACGCCGGCATAGAACACGCTGATCGGAATAACGATGGCAATACCTATCATGAACAGGTTGCCTTCGCTTGAGCCCATAAGCCAGAAGGAGGGGAAGATGGACAGGCCGCAGAGTATGCTGGCCGCTCCGTACACGAGACCGCGTCCGTAGCGGTCGGCCAGACGTCCGGCGATAAGAATGAAGGGACACATGACGAGAGCGGATACCATGACCACGGACAGAGCTTCGGTACGCGGCACATTCACATACTGCACGAGATAGGTGATGACGAACACGGCCAGCACGTTGAAGAACACGCCGTCTATCCAGCGGGCGCCGATACCGAGAGCAATATTTCCGGGATGCTCCCTGCACACCTTCACGATGGGCAGAGTTTTCTTGGCCTTGTCCTGACTGGCCTTTTCCTGAGCCTTCTGGAAATCGGGAGTTTCAAGAATGTGCATGCGGATATACAGAGCAATGCAGACGAGGATCACACTGACGAGGAAAGCCAGACGCCAGCCCCAGGCAAGGAACTGTTCATCGGTCAGCCCCCAGGAAAGAAGCGCTACCACGCCGGAAGACAGGCACAGGCCCGTCGCCAGTCCCATCTGAGGAATACTGGCATAGAAGGCACGCTCCTTTTTGCTGGCATATTCATAGGTCATGAGCACGGCACCGCCCCACTCACCGCCGAGTCCGAGTCCCTGGCAGAGACGTAACGTCTGAAGAATGATGGGGGCGGCAATGCCTATCTGCGCATACGTAGGCACAAGACCTATGCCGATGGTGGCAAGTCCCATGATGAGCATGGTGAGCACAAGCATGCTTTTGCGTCCCAGCCGGTCACCGAAATGACCGAAGACGAAACCGCCGAAGGGACGGGCCAGATAGCCGATGGCAAAGGTGCTGTAGGCCAGAAGGGTACCGATGAAAGGATCTTCCGTGGGGAAGTACAGCTTATTGAAGACGATGCCAGCAACAACGCCGTACAGGAAAAAATCATACCATTCGATGGTGGCCCCCAGAAGACTGGCCAGAACCACTTTGCGGATTTCTTTTTTACCAGGCTCGTTCATGCTAATGCTCCTGATGAAGGTTAAGGGAAAACTTCCCGTGCCTCGTGGAAGAGTATATTAAAAATTTAATTAAAATTTTGGAAAATTCTAGCTAAAATTTTAATAACTTTTTCCGCTCACCACGTGTTATCGCCCCCTTTTTACGAAGATTACAACGATTAATCAAGGCAATTTCTTATATTTCATCAAATAAAAATTTTAATGCCTGTAAAAAGCCAACTTTGAGACACTTTACATCTCTTTTTAAAATTTTAATAATCAGGGAAATTCCCTTGTTTGACGAAATCCGGGCTTGCCGTTAGCCTTCTTCCGGAGAATTTGCCATGACGACGAAGAAAAGAATTACCTTGGAAGACGTAAGCCGGGCAGCCGGCGTTTCGCTGAGCACGGTTTCCATGATCCTGAACGGCCGTCCCGACGTGTCTTTTTCTCAGGAGACCGTACGCAACGTACGCCGCACGGCCGATATTCTCGGCTATCGTGCTCCCGTCCGGCACAGAGGCAGGCCTCTGTCTTCCAGAAAGCTCGTTCTCATCGTCAGTCCCAACATCGGCAATGCCTATTATGCCAATATGGTGCAGGCCATACAGCAGGCCGCCTGGCAGCACGACTTTTCCACGCTCATCTTCACGACCTACAGAGACAAAGAAAAGGAAAGGGAAATTCTCGACATGGCCGGAGAAATGGGAGTGACCGGCATCGTGTTCACCATGATGCCGCAAAGTGTGGAACTGCTGGAAGAGGTCAACAAAACGCTGCCCATCGTGGTCATCGGGGACAGAAACACCAGTTTGAACGTCGATACCGTCGAACTCGACAACTACAGCGCAGGCATGCTTGTCGGCCGCCACATGCTTGGTCTCGGACACAGACATATCGCCTTCATTTCCACCACGCTGAACAGCGCCAACGCCATACGCATACGCAGACTTGACGGCATACGGGCCGTTTATGCACAGGAGCCCGACGCCTCAGTGCAGGTTTTCACCCGGGAAATCACACCGCTCGAAGAGCTCAACGACATAGGCATAGAACATCGGACAGGCTATGATCTCACCATGGAATGTCTGAAACACAAATCCCGTATTTCCGGAATCGTAGCCGTCAACGATTTCGTAGCCTACGGCGTGCTTGATGCTCTTGGAGAAAAGGGCCTCCGTGTTCCCGAAGATTACAGCGTGTGCGGCTTCGACAATCTCTCAGCCTCCAGGCTCTGGAACGTCGGACTGACCTCCGTGGAGCATCATATTGAGGAAAAAGGCAGAAATGCCTTCAACATCCTCTACGAGCGCATGACCGGCGGAAGTACGCCCAACAACATCACTCGGGTGGAATTTTCTCATCATCTTATGGAAAGCCGCTCCACGGCACCGTTTCACGCCGCGCCGGGACAGGAGGGATAAAACCTTCTCCCCGCACCGCAGGCGCCCGGAAATCTTCTTCTCCCTCCGGACGATCCGTTCCGTAAATCTTCCGCCGCAGGAAACAGGCATGAACGATACCGCACGACACGTACACGAACTTTACTGGGAAAAAAACTACAACTGTGCAAAGACCATGCTGACATGTCTCGCAGAAAAATTCGAGATTGATCTGTCTGCCCAGGTACTCCATGCCGCCACCGGCATGCACGGTGCAGGCCGATTCCGCGCCCAGTGCGGACTTGTGGAAGGTGCCCTCATGTTCATAGGAATACTCGGTGTGAGACTGGGCCGCTCGGATAAAGAAATTGAAAAGCTCTGCTATCGCTTTGCCGAAGCATTCACCGACCGTTTCGGCTCTCTGCTCTGCCGGGATCTGAGACCGGGAGGTTTTCTTCCCTCCGATCCGCCCCACGCCTGTGAAACGCTGACCGCAGAAGCCGTATCCTTCGCCGCAGCATTTCTTGAAAATGCCGTCGACAGCCTCCGGCCTTGCTGAACATCCCCTGCACTCCCCGAAAATTTCCCCGTCATTCCTGCCGCGCCATAAAAAAGGGATTCCGCTCCGGGAGCTTCGAAACATGGCAGCATTCCGGAAAAAAGGCCCCGTAAAAACATCAACAGGTCGTCATTGGACTCAGCCTTATCATCTTACCTCATTTCCCATCGCAACTAGATATTTGTTACCCGGAAACGACCGGAAAACAGAAGAGGATTCCCATGATTCGCTTTGAATCGGACTACGGAGAAGGCGCACATCCGCGCATACTGGAGCTTCTCGCCGCCACAAACCTTGAACAGACTCCCGGCTACGGAGAAGACGGCTACAGTGATGAAGCCCGTGCCCTCATCCGTCATGCCTGTTCCGCACCGGACTCCGACGTGCATTTTCTGGTCGGGGGCACCCAGACGAATTTCATCGTCATCGAGGCTGCTCTCAAACCGTGGCAGGGAGTACTCTGTGCCGAAAACGGCCACATCAACGTGCATGAAACCGGTGCCGTGGAAGCCACAGGCCACAAGGTACTGCCCCTTGCCGCACAGGAAGGCAAGATTTCCGCCGGGCAGATACGGAAGGCCTGCAACGATCACTATGCCGACGACTCGCACGAACACATGGTGCAGCCCGGCATGGTCTATCTTTCCTCCCCTACGGAATTCGGTACGCTGTACTCCCGCTCAGAACTCGAAGACATCAGCCGTACATGCCGGGAACTCGGCCTGCCGCTGTTCGTGGACGGTGCACGCATGGGCTACGGGCTCATGTCCGAAGTCAACGACATGACTCTCGCCGATTACGCCGCTCTGTGCGACGCCTTCAGCATCGGCGGAACCAAGGCAGGCGCACTGTTCGGTGAGGCCATCGTCATCACCGCCCCCAGCCTCAAGAAAGACTTCCGTTATCTCATGAAACAGCGCGGCGCCATGCTGGCCAAGGGCAGACTTCTCGGTCTGCAGTTTCTGGCTCTTTTTCAGGATGATCTGTACTTCCGCATCGCGAAGCAGGCCGACGAACTCGCCATGCGTCTGCGTCGTGCCTTTCTGGAACAGGGCTGGCCGCTGCTCTACAACTCCTTTACCAATCAGCAGTTCCCCGTCGTTCCCGATGCCGTTCTCGAAAAGCTCGGCAAGTTCTATTCCTTCAGCTTCTGGCAGAAGACGAATGAAAAGCACAGCGCCGTACGTTTCTGCACCAGCTGGGCCACTTCGGAAGAATCCGTGACGAAGCTGATCGACGATATTCGCTCAGCAGCAGGGAACGCTGATTTTCCTCTCCCTGCCGTTCTTTTCTGAACTTTGAAAACCGGACATCTCCGGTCGGAAAAACAGGGGCTGTTTATGAATAAACAGCCCCTGTTTTTTAATCTTCCCAGAAAAGCCGCGTCACATCGTCGGATACGGGTGTACCGAAGCGGTTGCCCAGCCAGAACGCCAGCAGAGAAACCACGCAGGTCGGTACGATGGCATGCACACCTCCGAGAGGAACCTTGAAGACGGAAAGCAGCACGAAGGCCGCCACACCGGCGGTCATGGACCAGACGGCCCCCGCGGCATTGGCACGCTTCCAGTACATGCCGAGCACTATGGGCCACAGGAATACGGCTTCCAGTCCGCCGAAGGCAAACAGATTGATCCAGACCAGAAGATCCGGAGGGTCGAAGGAAGCAAGAAAAACCAGCACGCCCACGGCCAGCGTGCAGCAAAAGCTCATACGCCCTATCTTTCCTGCCGAAATTCTTGAGGCATCGTTCTTCAGGCGGTACCGGATATACAGATCCTTGATGATGGACGCCGACACAAGCAGCAGCATGGTATCCACCGTGGACATGATGGCCGCCAGAGGTCCGGCAACAAACACACCGGCCCAGAACGGCGGCAGAAGCTCAAGAATGAGCGAAGGAATGATAAGGTCGCCGGACGTGAGTCCGGGCATGACCGCCCGCCCCAGAACACCGGCAAGATGCATGAACAGCAGCAGAAAGCCGATGATGAGCGTTCCCATGATCATGGCGTCGTGCATGGAACGTGAATCCCGGTATCCGAAACAGCGCTGCGTGGTCTGCGGCAGGCCGAGAATGCCGAGACCGACAAGTATCCAGAAGGAAAACAGCATGGGGGCAGGAATGCTGCCGCCTGCTCCGGAAGGAGATATCAGTCCGGGATCAATGCCCTTCAGTGTCTGTATGCACTGATCCAGACCGCCGCCGGCCCGGACCACGGCAAACAGAATGACTACGGAAGCAAGCAGCATGACCACGCCCTGAAGAGCGTCCGTAACGGCCACGGCACGGAAACCGCCCACAGCCGTATACACGACGACGGTAACGCCGAACAGCGCCAGACCGACCTCATACGGGTAGCCCGTCACGGCCTGAAACACCCGTGCACCGCCGATGAACTGTGCCACCATGGACGCTGCAAAAAAGACGAGTACGGCCAGCGAGCAGAGAATGACGACGGCATCGCTCCGATAACGGGCATAAAGAAAGTCCGTGATGGTGACGGCATGAATACGCCGACCGAGAATGGCAAAACGCTTTCCGAGGACCCCCAGAGTAAGAAAGGTGGTGGGCACCTGAATCATGGCCAGAAGTACCCAGCCGAGTCCCAGCTTATACGCCACACCGGGCCCGCCTACGAAACTGCTCGCGCTGGTGTAACTGGCAATGATGGTCATGGCCAGTACAAAGCCGCCCATGGTACGGCCGCCGATGAAGTATTCTTCAATAAAGCTGCTTCCCGCACCTTTTCTGGCCTGCCGCTGCGCCCACATGGCCAGAAGCAACGTCAGAACGAGATAGCCGATCAGAGGAACAAGCGCGATATTCATGCCCCGGTCTCCCCGTCATCGTTTCGGTCCTCCTTTTCATCCAGAGGAATATCGGCAAAGAAGCGCCGTACCACGATCCAGAGAATGAGACTCATGACGGGGTAGCCCAGCACACAGCTGTAGAAGAACCACGCCGGAAGCCCGAACACATAGCTGTACTCCTCGGGATCACCGGAGCCGAGGCCGAAGGCGAACACCGTCCACCACACGAAAAAGAAGACATAAAGCCCCAGCGTCATCAACGCCTCACGATCGGCCTGCCTGAATGCTCCGCGCATGACTCCCCCTCTTTTCCCGCTGATGCCGACTGTGCATCAGACATTAATTGTACCGCATGTCGCGGCGAGACCTTCGCCTCCAGCAGGCGAAAAGCGAACCGGCAATATTCTGCCAGGCGCTGAACACCGCCCCCGGCAGAGTAGCAAGCGGATTTGCCGCAAAGTTGGCCGTAGCCAAAGCGACCGCCAGCCCGCTGTTCTGCGTACCTACTTCTATGGCAAGAGCCGTGCTCCGGTCATGATTCATGCCGAGCAGGGACGCCGTTCCAAGACCGAGAAGAAGACCGGCACTATTATGCAGGAATACGACAAAAAGCACCAGCAGCCCGCTTGCCGCGATTTTTTCCGCATTAACAGCAATAATTCCCCCGACAATGAGAACAATGCCGAACGCCGATATCAGAGGGCAGAAATCAGCCGCTCTGCGTACGGCGCCCCGGGCCGCACGCTGCAGAAGAAGCCCTGCGACGACCGGAGCCAGAACGATTTTCACCACCGAAAGCATCATGGCCCAGAACGATACCTCCACCCAGCTTCCGGCAAGCATATACACAAGCAGAGGTGTCATGACCGGCGCCGCCAGCGTCGACACCACCGTCATCCCGACAGAAAGCGCCACATCTCCCCGGGCAAGATAGGTAAGCACGTTACTGGCAGTTCCTCCCGGAGCGCAGCCTACCAGAATGACTCCCAGCGCAAGATCATCAGGCAAGGAACATAGTTTCGCCAGGACAAAGGCAATCAGCGGCATGACGGTAAACTGTGCAGCGCAGCCGGCAAGAAGCGGCTTCGGGCGGGAAAGAACAGCCCTAAACGCCTCCGTTTCAATGGTAAGTCCCATACCGAACATGATGACCGCAAGAAAGGCAGACGTATGCGGTACCGTCCAGGCAAAAAGAGCGGGATACATGTAGGCAATACCGGAACAGACCATGATGATGAGGCCGATTTGTTCCGCCAGCATCATACTGATCCGCCTGAATAGAGACATACTCACCTCAAGAAGAAAAAAAGAAGCTCTCCGAAGATGGAGCCCTTCCCAGTCAACATACTTTTATGACTTTTCTCTGATCTGCCAATTCATGCCGAAGAGCCGTGTTCATTCGTGCCCCGTCAAGAGACGGCATGGCAGACGAAGGCCCGGATTCGGAAACTTACATGTCCTCCAGCCTGCCGTGCTTTTCATAGCGACTTACACGCACGACATGATTACGCGTGTCCACAAAAACGACTTTCGGGCGCGAAGTCCGGGCTTCCTCCGGCATCATCAAGGCATAGGCCATGATGATGACCCTGTCGCCAGGCTGTACCAGTCGTGCGGCCGCACCGTTCAGACAGACGACACCGCTGTCCCTTTCTCCTGTAATGGCATAGGTTTCCAGACGCTGACCGTTTTCCACATCAACGACCTGTACCCGTTCGTATTCCTGAATCCCGGCCGCCTCCATGAGCTGCTCATCAATAGTGATGCTGCCCACATAGTCCAGCTCGGCCTGCGTGACCACCGCCCTGTGAATCTTGCCTTTCAGCATATTCAGCAGCATGACGGACCTTCAAACATAAAATTGTCAATAAGACGGGTCTTGCCGATATACACGGCCATGGCACACAATACCGGTCCCTGAGCCTGCTCCACGGGCTGCATGGAATCGGCATCCACCATTTCCACATAATCAATTCGAGCCAGAGGCTCACTTTCAATGCAGGCCTTCATGGCTGCAAGTACGGCGGCAGCACTTTTTTCCCCTTTCTCCATCATGCTTCTGCCGAGAAACACGGCCCGGCTCAATACCACGGCGGCCTTGCGTTCCTCCGCATTCAGGTAGGTATTCCGGGAACTCTTTGCCAGTCCGTCTTCCTCACGGACAATGGGACAGCCGACGATCTGAATATCAAAATTAAGATCACGCACCATACGCCGTATGACGGCCAGCTGCTGTGCGTCCTTCTGACCGAAGTAGGCCCTGTCGGGAGCGACGATATGAAAAAGTTTGCTCACTACCGTACACACACCGCGAAAATGAGTAGGACGGGTTTTTCCGCACAGCCCTTCCGTCAGCACTTTCATGTCGACATACGTGCAGAAATCAGGTTCATACATGTCTTCCGGACGGGGATGAAAAATAAGATGGGCTCCGGCAGCCTCACAAAGTCGGGCATCAGCTTCGATATCACGGGGATAGCTGGCCAGATCCTCAGTCGGTCCGAACTGTATGGGATTGACGAAATCACTGACGACCACGCGGTCATTTTCGGCAACAGCACGCACGATAAGACTTTTATGTCCCTCATGAAGATAACCCATGGTCGGCACAAGCCCCACGCTCAAACCGAGACGACGCCATTCTTTTACCTGAGCCCTTACCTCGGAAACAGAAGAAACGATGTTCATATATATCCTCACAAAATTTCCCGGAAAATTTTCCGCTCCGAAGACGGAACGCAAATATTACTGGGGAGATAGTCAATAAAACGTAGCAGAGAAAGACCTTAGTCAAAAAAAACAAGCCGTGCAACAGTTCCGTTTTTCTCTGTTTTTTCAAGGAGCATAAATATTCTTTCTTCCCGGTTCTGAAAAAAACGTCTTCCATCAGGCCCCACCTGTGTATCACAAGTTGTCCCACAGCATTCAGGATCCTAAGACATGGACACATGTGCCATGAGCGCTTCTTCAAAATCGGGCTGCCGTTAATTTTCCCTTCAACCCAAAACATCCGCGAGATACCGGCAGGATAGAAAGCTGAGGCGGACGGACACGCCGCCATGAACCGCAGCCTTCCCAGAAGAGTAGCATGGACAAAAAAAGACGCAGCCGGATGATCACGGCAGCTCCTACCCGTGACGGCAGTCCGACACACGTCCCCGCTGGGCAACGTTCATCACAACGGTTTAGCGGACGCCCCGGCGGCAAAACGCCGGAAAAAAACGGGAGAAGACGAAAAACAGGTGGTGCCGAGGGGCGTCAAACGCGCCTCTCAACGGCAGAACTTCCGGGAGCCGGTCGAGTTCGGCCTCTCTCGTCTTGAGCATCGGAAGACAATATCTGGTGGGTAGTTTGACTGGGGCGATTACCTCCTGATCGGATAAGATACTGACGGAGCTGCTCCTCAACAGGGGCCGAGCCTTCCGAAAGTTCCCGCAAGGCAGT
>JAXVQY010000308.1:0-6844 GCA_037303805.1 bacterium
GCCTTCGAGTAGTTCACCAGACCGCCGCAGGCGATGAGGTTCTGCATGAAGGGAGGGAAGGGCTCGGCCTGAAAGGTCCGACCCGTGGTTTCGTTGGTGATGACGCCGGTTTCGAAGTCCACGCTCACCGTGTCGCCTTCATGGATGTTTCGGGCCGCCTCGTCGCATTCCAGAATGGGCAGGCCGATGTTGAGGGCGTTGCGGAAAAAGATGCGGGCGAAGGTGGAGGCGATGACGCAGGAAATGCCCAGATACTTGATGGACAGCGGCGCGTGCTCGCGCGAGGATCCGCAGCCGAAGTTCTTGTGCGCCACCATGATGTCGCCGGGACGCGCCTTTTTCACGAAATCGGGATCTTCTGATTCCATGCAGTGGGAGGCGAGTTCCCTGGGGTCCGTCACGTTGAGATACTTGCCGGGAAGAATGACGTCGGTGTTGACGTCGTCGCCGAAAACAAAGGCTTTGCCGCGTGCGTTCTGCATCAGTCGTTTCCTTCCTTGTCCATGATCGTTTCAGGGCTGACGATGCGGCCCGCTATGGCCGAAGCGGCCGCCACGGCCGGGCTGCACAGATAGACTTCCGATTCCACGTGACCCATGCGGCCCACGAAGTTGCGGTTGGTGGTGGACAGGCACTTCTCGCCCGCGGCAAGAATGCCCATGTGACCGCCGAGGCAGGCACCGCAGGTGGGCGTACTCACCGCACAGCCTGCCTCCATGAAGGTGCGGATGTATCCCTTTTCCATGCACTCCATGTAGATGGAAGGTGTGGCGGGAATGACGATGACGCGCAGACGGTCGCTTATCTTATGTCCCTTGAGTATGCTTGCGGCCATGGCCATGTCTTCCATTCTGCCGTTGGTGCAGGAGCCGATGAATACCTGATCGAGCTCCACGTCGCCCACCTCGTCGATGGTGCGGGTGTTGGAAGGCAGATGCGGGAAGGCGACGGTGGGACGGATGGCGGAAAGATCAATGTCGATGGTCTTTTCGTATTCGGCATCCTCGTCGGCTTCATAGGCCGTCCAGTTCTTGCGGCAGTGCTTTTCAAGATAGGCGCGGCAGATGTCGTCGACAGGGAAGGTGGCGTTCTTGGCTCCGGCCTCGATGGCCATGTTGGTCATGGAGAAACGGTCGTCCATGGAGAGGTTCGCCACGCCGCTGCCGGAAAATTCCATGGAGCGGTAGAGGGCGCCGTCCACGCCGATGAGTCCTATGATGTGCAGCATGACGTCCTTGCCGCAGACCCATTTGCCGGGCTTGCCCGTAAGATTGAAGCGGATGGCTGCGGGCACCTTGAACCAGTTTTCGCCCGTGGCCATGCCCATGGCGAGATCGGTGCTGCCCACGCCCGTGGAGAACGCCCCCAGCGCTCCGTAGGTACAGGTATGGGAGTCGCCGCCGATGATGACTTCGCCGGGAGCGACGATGCCCTGTTCGGGCAGGAGCGCATGTTCGATGCCCATGCGGCCCACGTCGAAGAAATGGGTCAGGTCGTTTTCGCGGGCGAATTCGCGGCAGACCTTGCACTGCATGGCGGCCTTGATGTCCTTGTTCGGCGCGAAGTGGTCGAGAACCACCACAACCTTGTCCTTGTCGAAGACCTTGTCGGCTCCGGCCTTGCGGAATTCGGGAACGGCCAGCGCTATGGTGATGTCGTTGCCCATGACCACGTCGAGTTTCGCTTCAATGAGCTGGCCCGCGGTCACGCTTTCGAGCCCGGCGTGCGCGGCCAGTATTTTCTGAGTTACGGTCATGCCCATAGGGAGATATCCTTTATAAGAAAGAAGAGGTGCTTTTCCTGCCTGCCGAGGGAACAGGCAAAAGGTTCTTTGAGAATAGGATAGCGGTTTCTGCTTGTCCAGAAAAAAGAAAGCAGACATCTGTACACGACATAAGATTTCTCGATGAATTTCATGTTATTTCATCGGATTGAATCTTTGAAAAAGACGTGCCCGGCCGGCTTATCCGGAAGAGTCCGAGCGGTCGGCCTTCGGCGCGGGAAGAGAGGCGCCGCGCGGCGGACGACATTTCGACTGCGGGGTCGACGGTGCTTATGAAAAAAGACGGAGCCGGGGCTCCGTCTTTTTTCTCGAATTATCGTACGCTGTCGGAAATCAGGACTTGTGCAGCATGATGTCGAGGATGACCTTGTCGGCTTCCTTCATGCCCGTGGAGCCGAGGCGGCCGAGGTTGGCGATGCAGGCCTCGATGTCGTCGTCCACAATGCCCTCGTTGCCGGGGACCACGGTGCCGTTCAGAGCCAGAAGCACGGCCTGAATGCCCGCGCTTACGGCCGTGGCCACCTTCAGGGCGCAGCTGCTCTTGGCTCCGTCGCAGATCATGCCGGAAACATTGCCGACCATGTTGCGCACGGTGCGTTCCATGTCCTTGAGACCGCCGCCGAGCAGCAGGGCGATGCCGCAGGCAGAGGCCGTGCCTGCCACCATGGCGCCGCAGTGGGCGGAGAGGCGGCCCAGGTGATGCTTGATGTGTATGGACGTGAGATGGCTCACCATGAGGGCGCGCGCGAGTTTCTCGTCGTCGGCCTGCGTGCGTATGGCGCAGGCGACGACGGGCATGGTGCAGGTGATGCCCTGGTTGCCGCTGCCGGAATTGCTCATGACCGGCATCATGACGCCTGCCATGCGGGCATCGGCCGCAGCGGCCGTGAGCTTGGCGGCAAAGGTGGGCAGATCGTCGGCCAGCACGTGATTGCGGATCTGCGTGTCCATCATCTTGCCCACGCCGAGACCGTACTGCTGCCTGAGGCCTTCTTCGGCCACGCGGCGGTTCATGCGCGCGGCTTCCAGAATGAAGCTGATTTCCTCAAGGGGAGCCGTGACGGAGAACTCGTAGATCTTGGCCAGAGTGAGGGGCCAGGGGGCATCAGCTTCTTCCGTCCCTGCAGTCACGTCTTTTTTTTCAAAGGTGAGCGTGCCGTTTTTCCAGACGCGGGTGATGTTGTCGTGGCTGTCCGCCAGTTCCGCGGCGGCGTTCTCTTCTCCTGCGCAGACGGTGACGAGGCAGTAGAGCAGCCGGTCGTTGTCGGCCAGATGCAGATTCACGGCATTTTCGGAGAGCATCTTCCGGGCCCTCTCGGCCGTTTCTTCGGAAATGTCCTTGAGGCATTCCAGACCGAGAGCACTCTTTCCGCCGAGGGCCCCTGCGGCCGCAGCCACGCCGAGTCCCATCTCGCCGGTGCCGGGTACCATGACGCCCATGCCGTTCTTGAGCAGGTTGGCGCTCACGGCCACGTCCATGCGTTCGGGCTTCTTGCCGAGTTCCTCGGCGGCACGGGATGCACACAGCGCCACGGCAATGGGTTCCGTGCAGCCCAGGGCCGGAACCACTTCCCTGTGGAGGAGAGAAATAAAAACGGAGCGTTCCTGTTCATTCATGCTCATGTGCCTTACGCCTCGTTCTTGTGCTGGAGTTCGCCGAGCTGTTCGTTGCGGTTGAATATGCCCTCGAGCATGAGGGTGAGCGCACCGTCGCCCGTGATGTTGCAGGCCGTACCGAAGCTGTCCTGGAGGGCGAAGATGGCGATGAGCAGGGCCACGCCGTTCTGATCGAAGCCGAGTACGCCGGTGACGATGCCGAGAGAGGCCACCACGGTGCCTCCGGGCACGCCCGGAGCGCCCACGGCGAAGATGCCGAGCAGCAGACAGAAGAGAATCATGACTCCGACACCGGGCAGAGTGCCGTAAAGCATGAGATGCAGCGTCATGCAGAAGAAGGTTTCCGTGAGTACGGAGCCGCACAGATGCACGGTGGACCCCAGGGGAATCATGAATTCCACGAGATTTTTGCTGAGAACACGGGATTTGCGGGCACATTCGAGGGCCACGGGCAGGGTGGCCGCGCTGGACATGGTGCCCACGGCGGTGAGGTAGGCGGGGGCATAGTAGCGGAACACTTCCCAGGGATTGCGGCCGGAGAGGGCGCCGCCTATGCCGTAGAGCACGGTAAGCCAGATGAAGTGGCCGACGATGACGATGAGCACCATGGAGATGAACACCGGCAGGTGGAGACTGAGCGAACCTTCATAGGCGAGACCCAGGAAGGACATGCCCACGAAGAAGGGGAGAATGGGAATCATGATGCGGACCACGAGGGAGCTCATGATGCGTTCGAGTTCGGAGAAGAGCTTCGCCATGTTTTCCGACCTGGTCCAGGTGATGGCCACACCGAAGAAAAGGGCGAGGACAAGGGCGCTCATGACGCTGAAGAGCGGAGGAATGTCGAGACGGAACACGATTTCCGGGAGTTTGCGCAACGCTTCCGTGGAGGTGGCGATGGAAAGATGCGGAATGATGATGTACCCGGAGATGGTGGAAAAGAAGGCGGCGCCGATGGAGGAGAGATAGGCGATGGCCACGGCGGTGAACAGAATTCTGCTGGCATTCTGACCGAGGCGGACGATGGCCGGGGTGATGAAGCCCACGATGACGAGCGGTACCAGGAAGAAGATGATCTGGCCGAAGATGTAGCGCAGCGAGACCACGGCATCCATGATGTGATGCAGGGGACTCTGAGTGTTGTTGCCGAGATATGTTCCGATGAGAGATCCCACCACGATGCCGACCAGAAGTTTGATGATCAGCGAGAAGTCAGCGGCCTTTGTGGACATGCTATTCCTCCGTCATTAATTAAAATACGCACCAGCGCTGTTAGCACAGGAATGTTCTCTTCGCAACATCAGGGGGGAGAACAAGCACCGCGGAAGGCTTCTGCGGCGCGGTTTTTCAGAGGGCAGGGCAGAGGAGCGGGCAGGCGGAAAAAGAGAAAGCATTGCGCACTGTTTCCGTGAGAAAAAGGTGTGTCTTCCCACGGCCGTGCACCGTGCGGAACACGGGAAATAGCAAGAAACTGAAAAAATCCTGTAGAAAATGCTTGACGAGAGGCGGAAAGCTCTATAAGAATCTTCCTCACCGAACAATAAAGGCGCGTAGCTCAGGTGGCAGAGCACTTCCTTGACACGGAAGGGGTCAGCAGTTCAAGTCTGCTCGTGCCTACCACAAAAAATCAACGGAAAGGGAGGCAGCGCCTCCCTTTTTTTGTTTTCAAACTGTGATTTTGGAGTTTTCCCATGCAGATATCCGTAGAAGGAAAGTTGGTTGAGGCCGCCGCCGGTGCTTCCTGCGCCGAGGTGCTGAAGCAGGCTCTTTCCGGCAAACGGTTCAAGGCCGCTCTTGCCTGTCGCGTCAAGACTGCCGACACGGAAGCGCTGCTCGATCTTTCTGCTGAAATGCCCGCCGATGCACTGGAAGCCGCCCCCGTGACGGCTGAGGACCCCGAAGGGCTTCAGCTGCTGCGCCATTCCACTTCCCATGTCATGGCCGCCGCCGTGCAGAAGCTGTTCCCCGGCGTGAAGGTCACTATCGGCCCGTCCATCGACTCCGGCTTCTATTACGATTTCGACACGCCGCGTCCCTTCTCCCACGATGACCTCGAAGCCATCGAGAAGGAAATGCATTCCATCGTTGCCGCGAACGTTCCCTTCGAGCGTTCCGTCATGAAGAAGGACGACGCCGTTGCCCTGTTCCGCGACAAGGGCGAGAACTACAAGGTGGAAATCATCGAGGGCATCGACGCCGATACCGTGTCTCTGTACCGCTGCGGCGACTTCCTCGATCTTTGCCGCGGTCCGCATATTCCCGGCACGGGCGCCATCAAGGCCTTCAAGCTGCTTTCCGTGGCCGGCGCCTACTGGCGCGGCGATGAAAAGAACCCCATGCTTTCCCGTATTTACGGCACGGCCTTTGCGGACGAGAAGGCCCTCAAGGATTATCTCAACGCCCTTGAGGAAGCCAAGAGACGCGACCATCGTCGCCTCGGCAAGGAACTCGGCCTGTTCTCCTTCCATGAAGACGTGGCTCCCGGCATGTCCTTCTGGCTGCCCAAGGGCATGATGCTCCGCACCGTTCTCGAGGACTTCCTCGTGCGTGAACACCTGAAGCGCGGCTACGAGCTCGTGCGCGGTCCGCAGATTCTGCGCCGTGAGCTGTGGGAGCGTTCCGGCCATTACGACCATTACCGTGAAAACATGTACTTCACGGAAATCGAAGGCGACGTGCACGGTGTGAAGCCCATGAACTGCGTGGGCCACATGCTCATGTACGGCGAAACCCTGCACAGCTACCGCGACCTGCCCGTGCGCATGTTCGAGCTCGGCGTGGTGCACCGTCACGAGAAGTCCGGCACGCTGCACGGCCTTCTTCGCGTGCGTCAGTTCACGCAGGATGATGCCCACATCATCTGCGCCACCGATCAGCTGGAAGATGAAATCATCAACGTCATGCATCTTTCCGCCGATCTGATGGATCTGTTCGGCTTCAAGTACCGCATTTTCATTTCCACCCGTCCCGAGGACAGCATCGGTTCCGACGAGGCGTGGGAAAACGCTACGAATGCGCTCATCAAGGCCGTGGAGAAGGAAGGCAAGCCCTACCAGATCAATGAAGGCGACGGCGCCTTCTACGGCCCCAAGATCGATATCAAGGTCACCGACGCCATCGGCCGCGAATGGCAGCTTTCCACCATTCAGGTGGACTTCACTCTGCCCGAGCGTTTCGATCTGGTGTATGTCGGTCAGGATGGCGAACGCCATCGTCCCGTCATGGTGCACCGCGCCATTCTGGGTTCTCTGGAACGTTTCATCGGTGTGCTCACCGAACATTATGCCGGTGCCTTCCCTGCCTGGCTCGCCCCTGTGCAGGCCCGCATCGTCAACGTGACCGACGCCCAGATGGATTATGTCAAGGAGATGAAGGCCAGCCTCGCCGCCGCCGGTATCCGCGTGGAAACCGACCTGCGCAACGAAAAGCTGGGCTTCAAGATTC
>JAXVQY010000309.1:0-15902 GCA_037303805.1 bacterium
CTACGAAAACATCCCGAGAAGCATCCCCGACTCGCTCGGCGCGAAGATAGACCGACCGGATAGGTTTCAGCGACATCGGGTCCGGGAATTCCCTGGAAGGAAAAGGAAATTATGCGCGGTGGACGGAATGATCCACCTTGACGCCGTCCATGAGCGAAGACGTGATGAGGCAGTGCTTCACTATCTTGGCGCAGTGATTCAGCTGCGGCATCCATTCGTCGTCGATATCCACGGCTACGTCGATGGACAGAGAAGAAAGACGCATGGAACCCTGTTCGTTCATGGTTTTTACTCCCCGTCCGACGGCCTTGAGGGAGCGGAAGGGAACGCCGCGTGCCACGAGCGCAGCACGTACGCTGCCGCAGTAGCAGCTGAGCGCAGCGGAGATGAGCAGTACGGAGGAATTGCCTCCGCGGGCGTCTTCAGCATAGCCGGTGTAGTCCATGACGATGTCGCCCAGAACGGGAGAGCCGGTATGAATGGTATAGACATCGCCTTTCTGAACGAAACTGACTTCGATTTCCTGTGACATGACTTTTCTCCGTAAGAAAAGGTGGGAAGAACGTGCGCCTCAGCCTGCGAGGCGGAGCGGGGCGGCGAGCTGACGGAGCAGGGCCGGGATGGAGTACATGGCCAGTGCGGAACTGCGGGGATTTTCCCGGAGCGGCGTAGGGGTTGCCGTGATTTCCAGAGAGCATTTGCCGGCACGGGCAGTGATGTGATGCCGGGTGCCCTCGGCCTGAGGATCGGCAATGAGACGCACTTGGGTTTCATTGAAGCCGTTTCCTGCCAGAGAAAGAGCAATGGCAATATTCACATTGGCGGGGAAGAGACGAATGGCATCGTATGCCGCACCGTCGAATACCAGACGGGCATCGGCGGAACAGTTTTTTTCTTCGGCAGGGGGAAGATCGGAGATGTCGGAGAGCCCGAGGCTTTCCGGCCGTTTGACCGTGGTGACGGACAGACTGTCCAGTCCGATTTCACGCAGCACGCTTATACCGTCCAGCCCGGCAACGGCGCCGGAAGGAACATGAACCAGAGTTTCCTGCCCGAGCACATCACCGAGCAGGGCTTCATCCAGGGCAAATCCTCCGACACTCAGGCACACCACTTCCTTACGGGCGGCCAGACAGGCCCGGACGATGCCGGGCATGGCGGCGGCACTTGCCGATTCCACCACCATGTCGCAGACAGCGATAAGTTCTTCTGCGGAAAGGGCGGGTACCTGAAGTTCTTCGCCCAGCTTCACGGCATGCTCCATCGTGCGGGACGAGACAGCCGCCAGTTCATAGAAGGAGGAAAGCTGGGAGCGGACATGGAGCCCTATGAGTCTTCCCATGGTACCGCAGCCGATGATTCCAAGTTTTTTTTTCATGGGGCCTCCAGAGTCGCATGTCGACTCATGGTCGGGCTTTTGTTTCATGTCGGCCCCGGAAATCATATCCGGGACCGAAAAACTGAGCTTGCAGGTTGTCGGTGCAGCCGTCACAAGGTTTTTTTGCCGGAAAAAAAGGCCGCCGTCATAAAGACTGCGGCCCGGAAACGCCTGAGGCGTTGCACGATACCGCTACAGAACGGCGATGGCTTCGACTTCCACACGGGCGCCCTTGGGCAGAGCGGCTACGGCCACGCAGGAGCGGGCGGGAGCATCGGAAGCAAAGGTTTCGGCGTAGACGGCGTTCACGGCCTGGAAGTCGGCCATGTCGGTCAGAAATACGGTGGTCTTCACCACATTGTCGGGAGTGGCGCCGGCGGCGGCCAGAACAGCCTTCATGTTCTTCAGAGCCTGAGCGGTCTGTTCCTTCACGTCGGCGGAAATGAGTTCGCCGGTGGTGGGGATCATGCCGATCTGGCCGGAGAGATACAGGGTGTTGCCGGCCTTCACAGCCTGGGAGTAGGGGCCGATGGCCGCGGGGGCGTCGGAAGAGAAGACAATGTTTTTCATGAAAGGGCTCCTCGATTGTTTGGGGAATGTTCCGTTCCGGATATCTCCGGAACGGAACGAAGCACTCAGGTGCGGCCTAGTGCTTCCAGTTGAAGACGAAAACCTGCTCCACATCGGGATGCAGGCTCAGATGCACGGGGCAGGTGTGAGCGCAGTGCTCAATGGCGGCCTTCTGGCGATCGGTGTATTCGCGGTCGGGCATGTCGAGAGTGATTTCAATCTTGCCGATACGGCGGGGATTGGCGCTCATGACCTTGACGATGTTGATTTCCGTGCCCGTCACGTCCACGTCGTGCTGCTTGGCATAAATGCCGATGATGGTCATGCAGCAGGAGGCCAGAGCCGTGGCGCACAGATCGGTGGGAGAAAAGGCTTCACCCTTGCCGTTGTTGTCCACGGGGGCGTCGGTAATAATAGTGGTGCCGCTGGCGATGTGGGTGCATTCAACACGCAGATCACCGAGATACTTAGCCTTCATGTTAGCCATAGAGAGCTCCTTTGTCTGGGAGGCCCAGAGCCGTTGCATGTGACCGGAGAGAGGCCGGAGACCACAGGTTTCCCTGTTCTTAGAAACAGGAATAGCGGTATCCGCGTATTTAGTCAACAGTCTACTGTCGACAATATCAAAACTCTTCGATTTTTCTCCGTTCGTCACGTCTACTCGGTAGGGAAGTGGACGTTTCCCTTCCTGCTGTTTCGGGGCTTCTGCATGTCGCAGAAACAGGCGAGTCTTTCCGCAGACTCGGCATAATGATCCCGGATGGCTTTCCGGATTCTTCTGGAGTCACGGGAACACAACGCATCATAGATACGCTTGTGCCGGTCGAAGAGTTCTTCCGGCGTATAGATGGTCCGCCATTCCTGATACAGGAGGAATTTGGAGATCACGCGGCTGAATCTTGAGGCCAGAGAGCGCAGAAGAGGGTTGTCGGAAAGTCCGAGTATGGTTTCATGAAATTCTGTCCCGAGTTCGGCATGCTCGTCAAACGATCCGCCGAATTTGATGGCTTCACGCATTTTTTCAATGAGCGATGCGAGTTTTTCCTGAACGATCTGAGGCATATCTTCGGCGGCACGTACGGCCGCCTCGCTTTCCAGCACGGCACTCAGCTCGTAGTTGGCCCGGATGCTTTCCGGGGTGAGTATGGTGACGCATTTGCCGCGCTTGGGATGCGACATGAGAAGCCCTTCGGATTCCAGATGATGCAGAGCCTCCCGCACCGGAGCACGACTGATGCCGCATTCCGCAGCCAGGGCGGCTTCTCCTATGGGATCACCGGCCTTGAGTTTTCCGTTGCGTATGCGCTGCATGATGAGCTGCGCTACTTTTTCACTATATGTCGGTTTACTGAACTGTTGCACAAGCCCTCCCGGCTGGTTCTCATACTTCTGAGCGCAATGTCCTGATGAAAGGCAACATGTCCGTTATGACTGTGGAGTCGGGCGGGATGTGCAGGCGGATAAAGGGCAGAGTTTTCCGCATGGACAGAAGAAGAATCGTTGATTCCTGTCGCTCAGCGGCGGAAGTTTACCCCATATCCGGGGTTCATGTCAAAGAGCGGCGGTTTTTCCCTTCGCTGGACAGATCGCCGTAGACGGCGGAAACCAAAGACAGGGCGTCCGGCGATATGGCCGCCACGACGCCGCGTTCCCCGGCATTGATGTATAGTACCGGCATATCACGAAGAGTTTCCTGCACGAAAATACGAAGAGGCGTTTTCAGGCCGAAGGGACATATCCCTCCGGGCCGATATCCCGTCAGCTCCAAGGCCGTATCGGGAGAGGCGGGCATCAGGTGATGTATCCCTGAAAGTCTCTGAAGTTTATGCATGGAAATGCGGGCATCCCCGTGTGTGAGGGCCATGACGGCCTGTCGTTGTTCCCCGCTGCCGCCGTTGTCGAAGACCAGACTTTTCACCACGGCATGTTCGTCGACGCCGAGCTTCGTTGCAGCGTCTCTTGTCCCGCCTCGTTCCACATACTCGTAGTCCATGCGCGCGGCCGGGATGCCCGCCTCGTGGAGTATACGTATGGCAGGTGCTTCCTCCCTTACGCTGTTCATGATGTTTCCTCCTGTTTTTCGGAAGTCCGGAAATTTTTTGTTATTGTCGACAAAAAACTGTCGACAGATTATTGACAAGTCGTTTTTCTTTTCACATACTGATAACGAAAAGGCAAGAAGCGGAGTCCACCCTTGCGGGTGAACATGGAAATGGTATTAACCGCGTTATTTTTCAGGAGAAAATATGAACGCTGAATGTGTGGGTCTTGTTTGCCGCGATTGCGGGACACATGTGGCCGAATCGGAATTTTCCCTGTCCTGCCCGAAGTGCGGGGCTCCCATGCGTGTGGAGTTTGCTCCCGGTTCCATCCGGGAAGCGCTTAAAGACGGTCTGCCCGGCTATGACGGGCGTTCCTATCTGTATCAGTGGCGCTCCATCCTCCCCATTTCCGATGAGTCTCTCATCGACAAGGTGAGTCTCGGCGGAACGGAAGCCTCTCTGCTGCGTTCGCATCGTTACGGACCGAGCCGGGGCATCAACGAACTGTACTTCAAGATAGAGCAGGGCCCCACGCTGTCCCTCAAGGACAGAGGAACGGCTCTCTGCGTCATCAAGGCTCTGGAAACCGGCGCCCACACGGTGTGCCTGGCTTCTTCCGGCAACAATGCGGCCAGTGTGTCCGCCTACGGTTCCCGTGCAGGACTGCGCCCCGTGGTTTTCGTGCAGAAGCAGGTTTCCGCGGCCAAGATCTTCAAGAGCCTGGTCTACGGCGGCAAGGTGGTGCGCATCGACGGCGATATGGCGGCCGCCAGCCGTGTCTGTGCCGAGATGGTTCGTGAGAAGGGCTGGTATCAGTGCGGCGGCCCCAACCCCTACCGTGTGGCCGGCAAGCGTACCTTTGCCTATGGTATTGTGCAGCAGCTCGGCCGCGTACCTGATACCGTTATCATTCCCTGCGGCGGCGGTGCCGGCATGGTGGCGGCTTTCGACGGCTTCTCCGAAATGCTGGAAGCCGGCATCATCGAGCGCATGCCCCGCCTGGTCGGCGTGCAGCTTGAGGCCTGCTGCCCGACGGCTACGGCTTTCTACGAAGGAAAGGACGTCGTCGTTCCGGTGGAAAAGAAGCCCTCTCTGTCCGATGCCATCATGAACAACAATCCCTACTGGGGCAAAGATTGCCTCCAGGCCGTGCGTACCACGGGCGGTACGATGATCACCGTTTCCGACGAAGATTTCATCCGTACCATCCGCAGCCTCGGCCGTGAAGAGGGTATTTTCACCGAGCCCGCGGGTTGCGTGTCCGTGGCCGCTCTCGACAAGCTGATGAAGGTTCCCGGATTCGAGAACCCCGGTCTGACCGTCTGCAATCTTACCGGTCACGGCCTGAACTCTCCCCAGGTGGCGACGAGCGACTCCGAATATCCCGACACCGTCGCGCCCACGCTGGAAGCTGTGGAAGCCTTCCTCTCCGAATAATCGTCTTTGGTATCGTTCCGCACGGTAGGTCGTGCGGTATGCGCATTAACCTCAGGAGGTTAGCATGAAAAAGTTGTCCTGGTTCCTCGCTCCGGTCCTGGCCCTGTCGCTTTGTGCCGGTGCCACGGCTCAGGCCGCGGATTACCCGACCAAGCCCATCACGCTGATGACGGCCTTCAATGCCGGCGGCGGCAGCGACGTGAGCCACCGCCTCATTGAAAAGTACGCCCGCGGAGTCATAAGCAAGCCCATCGTGGTGACCTACAAGCCCGGTGCGGGCGGCGAAGTCGGCTGGACCTGGCTGATCGGTGCCAGAGCCGACGGCTATACCATCGGCGGCGTGGACCTTCCCCACATCGTGCTGCAGCCCCTGCTGCGTGCCGAGGGACAGCCCGGTTACCAGACCGAGCAGCTCAATCCTCTCTGCAATCTCGTGTTTGACCCCGACGTCGTCATGGTCAAGCAGGACAGCCAGTTCAAGAACTTTGCGGACCTCATCAACTATGCCAAGGCCAATCCCGGCAAGCTGAAAGTCGGTACCGTGGGCAAGTTCACCGGCGACCACCTCTTCCTCATGCAGATTGAGAAGCTGACCGGTGCCAAGTTCACCCAGGTTCCCTATCCCGGCGGCGGCAAGGCTGCTCCTGCTCTGCTGAGCGGCGAAGTGGACTGCTACTTCGGCTCCACCTCCAACTTCCTGCGCATGGAAGGTGCCCGCGGTCTGGCCATTGCCACCAAGGATCGCTATGATCTCTGCCCTGACGTGCCCACCTTCACCGAACAGGGCTATGCTCTCGAATCCGCCAAGTACCGCGGCATCGCCACTCCTCCGAACTTCCCCGCGGAAGCTCAGAAGTATCTGGAAGCCAAGATGGCGGAAATCTGCGCCAATCCTGAATATCAGGAAGCCGTGCGCGGCGCCGGCCTGACTCCTTACTATACCAACGGCAAGGAATTCGGCGAGATCATCAAGCGTGAAAAGGAAAAGGCTACCAATATCCTGAAGGGATACGGTCTCATCAAGTAATGTCATCGCCGGGGGAGGGCTTCGGCCTTCTCCCGGTTCTTGTTTCCTGCCGGAGCCCCCGCAAGGCTGGTCTTTCCGGCACGACCCTGGGAGTTCGGTTTTTTTCCCAGAAACGCAGCGAGGCGCGTATGTTTGATATATGGGTCGTTCTTTCCAATCTTTTTCACCCCATGACGCTGCTGCTCATGGCGCTGAGCGCCTGCTTCGGCATCATCATGGGAGCCATACCGGGTCTTTCCGGTACTCTCGGCATTGCTCTTCTGCTGCCGTTTACGTTCGGCGTTGAACCCGGAGTGGCTCTGCTCATGCTCGGCTCGGTCTACTGCGGTTCGGAATACGGCGGAAGCATTCCCAGTATCCTCATCAATACTCCCGGTACGGCAGCAGCTCTCTGCACGACGTTTGACGGACATCCCATGGCACAGAACGGGCAGGCACAGAAAGCTCTGCTCACGGCCCTTATTTCTTCGGTGTTCGGCGGTCTTTTCGGCGTGTGCGCTCTGATCTTTCTTTCCATTCCTCTGGCCCATGTGGCCATGGAATTCGGCGCTCCCGAACAGTTCTGGCTCTGCGTGTTCGCTCTTACCATCATTGCGTCCCTCTCGTCCGGTCAGGTGCTCAAGGGCATCATCGGTGCACTGCTCGGTCTGCTTTTCTCCTGCATAGGCATGGACCCCATCACCGGTATTCCCCGCTTCACCTTCAATACCATGGAACTCATGAACGGCGTCAACGTGGTGCCTGCTCTTATCGGCCTTTTCGCCATTCCTCAGGCACTCATGCTGCTCAAGCCCGCCGGTGAACACGGCGGCATGGCTCCGTACCATCCTGCACCCGGCGTGCTGTGGCAGACCATCAAGGAATTTTTCCAGCGTATCTGGGTCGTCGGTGTGGCCGGCATCGTGGGCCTCATCATCGGCATCATGCCCGGTGCGGGCGGCAATATCGCAACCTTTATTTCCTACAACGAAGTCAAGCGATTCTCCAAGAAGCCCGAAAAGTTCGGTACCGGCATCATGGAAGGCATCATGGCTCCTGAAGTCTGCAACAACGCCGTGGTCGGCGGTGCGCAGATTCCCATGCTCACTCTGGGTATCCCGGGCAGTGCTCCTGCCGCCGTCATGCTCGGTGCGCTCATGACCCACGGCCTCAAGCCCGGCTTCTCTCTGTTCACCGAACAGAGCGACGTGGTGTTCACCTACTTCATCGGTCTGTTCCTGGCCAACATCATGATTTTCGTGCTCGGCCTCGTGCTCGTACGCATTTTCGTGCGTGTGCTTCAGATTCCTCAGAACTTCCTGGTCGTGGCCATCATCGCCATGTCCGTCGTGGGTGCCTACTCCATCAGCACCTCGGCCATGGACGTTATTTCCATGTGCGTTGGCGGCATCATCGGTTACATACTCATCCGCTACAAGTTCGGCGTGGCGCCCATGGCTCTCGGGCTTATCCTCGGCGGCATGATGGAAGAAGGCTTCAAGCTTTCCCTGCATCTCGGTGCGGCTGAAGGCAATGTGGTCATGTTCTTCTTCTCCCGTCCTCAGAGCCTCGTGCTCATCGCGCTGACCGTGCTTTCCCTCGTTTATTCCATCTGGAAGGAAATCTCCGCGTCCCGCAAGGCCGCGGCGTGACATCATGGCAGGATAAGGAGTTCATCATGAACAACAGTCGTATTGTTGATATCTCTTGCGCCGTGGTGGTCATTCTGTTCAGCCTGCTGCTGCGTACGCAGCTCGTGAACATTCCGGAGGAAGGCTACATCTTCCCCATGTGCATCATTTATCTGCTCATAGGGGCAAGCGTGCTGCTGGCGCTGCGTGCTCTGATCACCACGAAGGGGCCTCACATGACCTTCTTCGAGGGAATTCCCGTGATGCGCTGGTGCGTCATTACTGCTCTGTTCATTGTTCAGTGCCTGGGGGCCATGTACATTTCCTTCTGGCTGTTCATGGGCATCGGTATGCTGCTGACCCTCATCATTCTGGAGAAGAAGCACACCGTAAAGGGTTTTGTGATCAATGTGCTCTACGTGGCGTTTTTCCTGCTGTTCTTCAAGCTGTTCTTCACCAACATCATGCACATTTACTTCCCTGAAAACCTCTTTATATAACGCCATGTCGATTCCTGATCCGTACGCCTCCGCATCGGAGGCATGATGTGGCATCCATCAGGGGACAGTGCAGAGATCGTAATCCTGCGCCGTCCCCTGTTTTGCATTTCCGTATCATCTTGGTACATTGTAGTTCCGTTCTTGATACATTGAATACATAACACTTTGATGTAAAAGAGTTTTTCCTTCTGTTGCGAAGACGGTCGACGGATTTCGGACGGAAAGCACGTCGGGAGCCGGATGAAGGGAAATGCTGAAAAAGACATAGTAAATCAGAGAGATGTAAAAAAAATGTCGTGCCGGAAACATAAAAATTCGGTCGACACAAAATTGTCGACAAAAATATGTCGACAATATTTGAACGTTGCCTTATTCTAAAAGAAAGTTGCAGATGCGAGGGCACCCATGGACGGAAACCGTTTTTTTCATGTCTGTGAACAGGCCGTTCCCGATATACTGAAAATTTCGGAACGGCTTGTGAATATGGACTCCGGCACGGATGACCTGCAGGGGCTCGGACGCAAGGCTGATGTTCTTGCCGATCTGTTTACGGAAATCGGAGCAGACGTCAGCCGTGTGGAAGCTGCGCCCCCGAAGCAGGGGAAGTGGAATCTTGTCGCCAGATTCAGGGGTGAAGGGCAGGCCAGAATACTGATCCTTACCCATTATGATACCGTTTTTCCTGCCGGTGAGGCGGCCAGACGACCGTTCCGCTTCGACGGAGAAAAAGCCTGGGGCCCCGGTGTGGCCGATATGCAGACATCCATCGCCATGCTTCTCGGAGGACTTCCTCTGCTGCACGCCGAGGATGGCGGTCGGAACTATCACACCTTGACGGTATTCTGCAACTCCGACGAAGAAAGCGGTTCTCAGGGAAGTCGGGATCAGATTACGGCCCTGGCCCGCGAGCACGACATCACGCTCAATATGGAACTGAGCGGAGCCGACGGTAATCTCATTACCGTGAGCGGGCGCGGTATGGCCAACGGCATGCTGCGTATTCGCGGGCGCGCGGCTCATTCGGCTGCGGAGCCTCCGGCGGGCGTGAACGCCGGATTGGAGCTTGCCCATCAGCTGCTTCAGCTTCGCGGGCTTTCCCGTCCTGAAATACGCACGGCCGTAAACGCCACGGTGGGCAGCTTCGGTTCCCGTCCCAACGTCATACCCGACAAGGCAGAAGCGCTTCTGAACATCCGCGTTGCGGATGCCGATGAATTTCGCCGCGTCGAGGAAGACATTCGTAGCCTCATACGAAATAAGCTTCTTCCGGAAAGCGAGATCTCCTTCGACATGGATATCGCCATCATGCCGTACGGAAACAATCCGGTCACGCTTGAGCTTGCCGACAAGGTACGGGCTCTGGCCCGAGCGGAACTGGGCATGGAACTCGGGTACAGGCATGCCATAGGCGGCAACGATACAAGTTTCAGTGCACAGGTCTGTCCGTCGCTAGACGGCTTCGGACCGGGCTGCGTGGCCATGCACACGGCGGATGAATATTTGCCGGTGGCCACCGTGGCGCCGCGTCTCTATATTCTTCTCCGCATGGTGCAGGAAATATGCAGAGGCAACATGGTGCCCCTGAACAGAAACGCCGCAAGGGAGCAACAGGCATGAAAAAACAGGATGTCATCAGCGGAGCGCTGCTCGTGGCTTTGAGCGTGCTGCTCTACACGCAGACCTCGTCGTCCGGCGATCTCATGTTCGAGGACGACATCGATCCCATGAAGTACCCCCGCATGCTGGTATACCTTCTCGGTTTTCTCGGCCTGCTGCTGGCAGGCAGAGGACTGATGCTGAAGGAAGTACCCTCTGAAATTCCCATATTTTCCCGTAGGACGCTGGGCATCATGGCTGTTCTTGTCGTGTATGCCGCCATATTCACTACGGTGGGATTTTTTGTTTCCAGTGCACTCGCCGGATTTGCCGTGGCCTTCATCATGGGGTGGAGGAAACTCGTCGTGCTTGCCGCTTCGAGTGTCTTTTCCGTCGTGGTGATATGGCTGCTGTTCACCTATATCCTGCGCATCCCCCTGCCTGTGGGCACATTGTTCTGATTTTCCGGGAGAGTGTTTCATGGATATGATTTTTTCCGCTTTTGCAGAAGTTCTGAGTCCCATCCCTCTGCTCATGAATCTCATGGGCGTCATGGTGGGCATGATCATCGGTGCTTTGCCCGGTCTCGGCTCGGTAGTGGCCATTTCCATCTGTCTGCCGTTCACTTTCGGCATGCAGCCTCTTCAGGCCATGGCCCTGCTGCTGGGGGTGTACTGCGGCTCCAACTGCGGCGGCAGCGTGGCCGCCGTGCTCATCAATACTCCGGGCACCCCTCAGGCTGCGGCTACTTCCATCGACGGATATCCCATGGCCCGCATGGGCAAGGGCGGCGAAGCCATCGGCTGGGCACTGGCCTCGTCCATTTTCGGCGGTCTGTTTTCCTGTGCCGTGCTCGTGGTTGCCGCGCCTACCGTGGCCTCCTTTGCTCTGCGGTTCGGCCCCCTCGAAACATTCGGTCTCATTCTCATGGGCCTGACCTGTATTTCCAGCGTTTCCGGCAAAAATCAGCTCAAGGGACTTACGGCCGGCGTCATCGGACTTCTGCTTGCCTGTGTGGGCATGTCTCCCTTCACGGCGGATGCCCGTTTCACGTTCGGTTTTTACGCTCTTGACGGCGGTATGGATACCGTGGCCGTCATTGTGGGTGTGTTCGCCATTTCCGAAGTCATAGACCGTTCGGAACGCATGCTGCACGAAGCGCAGGGGAGTGCACTCAAGGTCGACAAGCTGAAGATGCCGCATATTTCGGCATATAAGTCCCGGATGTGGAATCTGATCAAGTCGTCCATTATCGGCACTTTCGTCGGCATTCTGCCCGGTACCGGTGCTACCACGGCAGCGTTCATAGCCTACGGTGAAGCCAAGCGCTCCAGCCCCAGAAGCGACAAGTTCGGCACCGGTGAGCCCGACAGCATCATCGCGGCCGAGTCTTCCAACAACGCCGTAACCGGCGGTGCGCTGGTTCCTTCTCTGGCTCTGGGCATTCCCGGTGATCCTGTCACTGCCATCATGCTGGCCACGTTCATTCTTCACGGCATTACCCCCGGTGTCCGCCTCATGGTGGACAACCCCGCCATCGTTTACGGTATTTTCGTGGCTCTTGCCGTGGCCAACGTGCTCATGTGGCCCTGCTGCTGCGCCACCACGCGCATATTCAACGTGCTGCTGAAAATGCCCGAACCCATACTCATGGGGCTCATCACCGTGCTGTGCGTTCTCGGCTCCTACGGCTCGCGCGGCAACATCAACGACGTGGCCGTCACCATCGGCGCAGGCATCGTGGCCTATCTTCTGCGCCGCTGCGGCTTCCCCATGCCGCCAATCGTCATCGGTCTCGTGCTCGGACAGCAGTTTGAAATGAGCATCGGCCAGATGACCCTGTATAAGGCGGACCTCGGCTGGTGGGAATATATTTCCCAGTCTCCCATAGCACTCTGCCTGTTTGCCGTAACCGTGCTCATTCTCTGCATGCCGATTCTGCGTCGTGCGATAGGAGGCCGGAAAGCCGGCGCCTGATTCTCCGGCACAGATTGATCATTTGACCATCAACCCTTTCAAAGGAGCGGATATGAACAGTCTTTTCAAGAAAATGGGTCTGGCTCTCGCCTGCACGCTGCTGGCTGCCGGATCGGCCTTTGCGGCCTATCCCGAACGTCCCATTACCATGATCGTGCCTTTCGGCGCCGGCGGTTCCAATGACCTGCCTGCCCGAGTGCTTGCCGGCATGATGGAAAAGAAGCTCGGACAGCCCGTAGTCGTGCAGAACGTCGTCGGTGCCGGCGGTACCCAGGGTACCACCCAGATTGCACAGGCTCGTCCCGACGGCTATACCATAGGCTTTGATCCTACCGGTGCGCTCTGCCTGCAGCCTCACATGAAGCAGCTTCCCTACGGTGTGGACAGCTTCCAGTTCATCGGCATGGCCACGCAGCAGCCCGTGGTGCTCATGACCAGCAAGAAGGCTCCCTGGAAGAACATCGACGAAATGGTGGAAATAGTTAAAAAGAATCCCGGTAAGTACATTGTCGGTATTTCCGGCAAGGGCAACATGAGCCATGTGCCTGTTCTTGCTCTGGCCAAGCACTACGGCCTCAAGTTCCGCTATGTCCCCTATCGTTCCACGCCTGAAATCATGAAGGAAATGGCCGCTGATCGTCTGCAGTTCCATGCCGACATGCCCGTGGCTCTTTCGCAGTATGAAGTATACGGCCTGGTCCAGTTCTCCGACAAGAAGGTGGACAACCTGCCCATGCCCAACTCCGCCGACATCGGTCTGAACAAGAACTTCATCATGTGGCAGGCCTGCATCGCCCCCAAGGGTATTCCTGCCGATATACTCAAGGTTCTGGTCGACACCATGCGTGAAGTGGTCAACAGCCCTGAATATGCCGATGCCGTGCGCAAGCTGAGCATGAATCCCTGGTGGATGGAACCCGATCAGGCACAGTCGTTCTATGCCAGTGAGTTCGCCTCGTACGGTGAAGCCCTGAAGGAAGCTCTCGGCAAATAAATTCCCCTGCCATTCCTTTTAACCCGGACGCCTCTCATGATTCCCCGTCATGAGAGGCGTCCGGCTTTTAAGGCCGGAAAGAACGGATGTTTCGTCTCCGTCGGGACTTTGCGCGTGACTTTGCGAAAGGAATGTCCGAGAAGGCGGTCGGATTACTGAAAGACATGTCGGAACATGTCATGGAGGTATGAGATTTTGGCTTCGTATGCAGGTCTTCAGGGACAGGTTGCCGATTGTTTCTGAGTCGGATGCCGACGGACAGAAAAAATGTTTTTCAGAACAGGAGATTAGAAGGGAAGGGCGTCGTCGGGAAGTCTGTCCTTCTCGGTGACCGCACGCAGGACGCGGCAGGGATTTCCTGCGGCCACGACTCGAGCAGGAATGTCGTGTGTGATCACGCTCCCGGCTCCGATGACTGATCCGTCTCCGATGGTGACGCCGGGAAGGACGGTGATATGTCCGCCGAACCATACGTCGTTGCCCACAGTAATGGGTTTGGCGTATTCCAGGCTGTCGGCACGCTGTTCGGCATCAATGGGATGGACGGCGGTATAGAAGCCGCACTGAGGACCGATGAAGCAGTTGCGTCCGAACCGGACCGGAGCGCAGTCGAGGATGATGAGATTATAGTTGGCGAAAAAGTTTTCGCCGACTTCAATGTTGAATCCGTAATCGCAGCGGAAGCCCGGTTCTATGAGAAAGTTTTTTCCGGTGTGCCCCAGAATACGGCGCAGATGTTCGCGACGCTCTTCAATCTGGGAGGGGAGGTATCTGTCGCACAGCACACAGGCATCGACGCAGGCGCGGTGCTGTCGGACGAGATCCTCATCCTGTACGCTGTAGACGAGTCCGGCAATCATTCTTTCCCGCTGTGTCATGAGCAACTCCTTGAAAAGGAAAAGGCCGGAGCATTTGCTCCGGCCTTCGGATTCTTTGGCCTGTCAGGGACTATCCCTGTACGATTAGTTCTTCTTGCTGGCTACCAGGGCTTCAGAAATGCTGGCCGGCACCTTTTCATAGTGGTCGAACTGCATGCTGAAGGTGGCGCGGCCCTGAGTGCGGGACCGCAGGTCGGTGGCATAGCCGAACATTTCGGACAGCGGCACGAAGCAGCTGATAACCTGGGCGCCGGCGCGGGCTTCCATGGCCTGCACCTTGCCGCGACGACCGTTGAGGTCGCCCATGACGTCGCCGAGGTAGTCTTCGGGAGTCACCACTTCCACGCTCATGATGGGTTCCAGCAGCACGGGGCTGGCCTTGCGCATGGCGTCCTTGATGGCCATGGAGCCGGTCACGTAGAAGGCCTGTTCGGAGGAGTCCACTTCGTGGTAGGAACCGAACACAAGGTTGACCTTCACGTCGACGGCGGGATAGCCGGCAAGTACGCCGCTCTTCAGGGCGTCCTGAATACCCTTGTCGATGGCGGGGATGTATTCCTTGGGAATGACGCCGCCGGTGATGGAGTTGATGAACTCGTAGCCCTTGCCCGGGTTGGGTTCGATCTCGATGACGGCATGACCGTACTGACCGCGACCGCCGGACTGCTTGGCGTACTTAGTGTCGGACTTGGAGGGTTTGGTGATGGTTTCGCGATACGCAACCTGGGGCTTGCCCACGTTGGCGTTCACGTTGAATTCACGGGTGAGGCGGTCGACGATGATGTCGAGGTGCAGCTCGCCCATGCCGGCGATGAGGGTCTGTCCGGTTTCCTCGTCGCCCGTCACGCGGAAGGAAGGATCTTCCTTGGAGAGCTTGTTGAGGGCGGCGGACAGAGCGTCACGGTCGGCCTTGGTCTTGGGTTCGATGGCAACCTGGATGACGGGATCCGGGATGTCGAGGGATTCCAGAACCACGGGAGCGTCTTCATGGCAGAGAGTATCGCCGGTGGAGACGTTCTTGAGGCCCACGAGAGCGACGATGTCGCCGGCGCCGGCCCACTTGATTTCTTCACGCTTGTTGGCGTGCATGCGCACGATACGGCCGATGCGTTCGGTCTTGCCGGAGGTGGAGTTCAGCACGGACATGCCGGGTTCCACATAGCCGGAGTACACGCGGAAGAAGGAGAGGTGGCCGATGTAGGGGTCGGCGGCCAGCTTGAACACGAGGCCGGCCAGAGGAGCCTTGTCGTCGGCGGGGCAGGCCACTTCTTCGCCGGTGTTGGGATTCGTGCCCTTCATCTGCTCGATGTCGAGCGGAGAAGGCAGGTAGTCCACGATGGCGTCGAGCAGGGGCTGCACGCCCACGTTGCGGAAAGCGGTGCCGCACAGCACGGGCACGATGGTCTGGGCGATGGTGGCCTTGCGGATGCAGTAGCGGAGATCTTCCTCGGAAAGGGTGCCTTCCTCGAGGTACTTTTCCATCATGGCTTCATCTTCTTCGGCCACGGCTTCCATCATTTCCAGACGCTTTTCCTCATAGAGGTCCATGAGGTCGGCAGGGATGTCTTCTTCCCAGAAGTCGGAACCCTTGCTTTCCTTGTCGAACATGATGGCCTTGCCCTTGATGAGGTCCACCACGCCGCGGAATTCGTCTTCGTGGCCGATGGGCAGCTGCAGCATGACGGGGTTGGCCTTCAGGCGGTCATGGATGGTCTGCACGGAGTGGAAGAAGTCGGCGCCGATTCTGTCCATCTTGTTGATGAAGCAGATACGGGGCACGTTGTAGCGGTTGGCCTGACGCCATACCGTTTCGGACTGAGGTTCCACGCCGTTCACGCCGTCGAACACGGCCACGGCACCGTCGAGCACGCGCAGGGAACGTTCCACTTCGAT
>JAXVQY010000310.1:0-6644 GCA_037303805.1 bacterium
CTGTCCAAGGCTGCCAAGCGTGCCGACCGCGCCACCTCCGAAGGCGTGATCGCCTCCGCCTCCAGCGCCGACGGTAAGGTTTCCGCCATCGTTGAAGTGATGACCGAAACCGACTTCGTTGCCCGTGGCGACAAGTTCCAGGACTTTGCCAAGCATGTGGCTCAGGAAGTGGCTGCCAACAACCCCGATACTCTTGATGCATTCCAGGACAGCATGAACGAACTGGCTGCCTCCACCGGTGAAAAGACGGTGCTCGGCCGTTTTGTGCGCATGAGCATCGAAGGTGAAGGCGTCATCGGCACCTATGTTCACTCCAACGGCAAACTGGCTGTTCTTGTGGAAGTGGATACCGATAAGCCCGCCGATGCCACTGTGGCTGAATTTGCCAAGAACGTGGCCATGCAGATTGCCGCTTCCAACCCCCTCGCCCTCGACGCCGCCAGCCTCGATCCCGCTCTGCTCGAACGTGAACGTGAAGTGTATCGTCAGAAGGCCCTTGCCGAAGGCAAGCCTGAAAAGATCATCGACAAGATCGCCGAAGGTGCTGTGAAGAAGTACTGCAAGGAAGTCTGCCTGCTCGATCAGGCCTATATCCGCGACGACAAGATGACTGTTCAGGACCTGCTGAAGGCCACCGCCAAGGCTGCCGGATGCTCCATCAGCATCAGCAAGTTCGTGCGCATCCAGCTCGGCGCGTAATCCTGCCCGATAACGCGACTTTTCCAGAAAAGTCGCGTCCACGAGCTTGAATCCGTCAGAAGTTCAGGATACAAGGGGAGAGAACATTCTCTCCCCTTTTTTATGCCCTTTTTCCGGATTGATCATGGAACCTGCCGTACGACTCACTGCTCTCATCATTACCCTCAACGGGGAACGTCTGCTGGGAAAGTGTCTTGAATCCCTCTCTTTCTGCGACCGCGTTCTTATTGTGGACTCCTTCAGTTCCGACAGCACGGAAGAAATCGCCAAGGAGCACGGTGCCATATTCATTCAAAACAAATGGCCGGGCAACGCAAAACAGATACGATACGGTATTGACTGGCTGGAAAAGAATGCCCCTACGGAGTGGGTCCTCATGCTCGACTGCGATGAGATCATCTCGCCAGAGCTGAAGGAAAGCATACTTAAGGCTATCGCCAGTCCCGGGAACAAGACGGCATTTTCCATGCCGCGTCGAACTTGGTATTTCGACAGATTTCTTATGCATGGCGGCTGCTATCCGGACAGGCTGTTCCGCCTGTTCCGTCCCGAGGCCATACGGATAGAAAACAGCGGGGCACATCAGAAATTCGTTCCCGCAGGTCCGTACGGCGAACTCTCCGGCGACATGCTGCATTACACCTATTGCAACTTCAGAAACCAGCTCGACAAACTCAACGACTATGCCGAACGCGGTGCAAAAGACCTCGAATCTCAAGGCCGCAAAGGTGGTGTCCTTATAGGACTTGTACACGGTACTTGGCGTTTTATCGACATGTACGTCCGTAAACTCGGCATGCTGGACGGCCGGGCAGGCTTTCTCATGGCCGCACATACGTCTTTCTACACATTTCTCAAATATGTCCGCATACATGAGGGAGGCTGGGGTGCACCCTACGACCACGGTCTCTCCGGAGCGGATGCTTCAAAACACCCAGATTCCAGAAGAGGCTGATGATGAGCGAACTCAAATACCGTCGTGTGCTGCTCAAGCTGAGCGGTGAAGCGCTGGCCGGTGAAAAAGGCAGTGGCATAGATCCCGATACCGTGCAGCTCATCTGCAAGGAAATCGCCGATGTATCCAAGCTGGGCGTACAGCTCGCGCTGGTCATCGGCGGCGGCAACATTTTCCGCGGGCTTTCCAGCTCGGCCAAAGGTATGGACCGTTCCAATGCCGACTACATCGGCATGCTCGCAACCGTCATGAACGCCGTAGCCGTGCAGGATGCCCTGGAAAAGATGGACTGCCCCACACGTGTGCTGTCCGCCATCGATATCCGCGAACTCTGCGAACCTTATATTCATCGTCGTGCCATACGCCACATGGAGAAAGGTCGCATCATCATCTGCGCGGCCGGTACGGGCAATCCCTACTTCACCACCGATACGGCGGCGGCACTGCGCGGCACAGAGCTCAAGTGCGACGCCATCATCAAGGCCACAAAAGTGGACGGAGTATACGACAAGGACCCCATGAAATACAGCGACGCGGTACGCTTCGACCAGCTCTCCTATGATGAGACGCTGCGCCGCCACCTTAAGGTCATGGACGCCACAGCCATCACGCTGGCGCAGGAAAACAGCGTGCCCGTCATTGTATGCAGCATGTTCGGCGGGCACATCAAACGCGTTGTCTGCGGCGAAGCGGCAGGCACTATTGTAAAGGGAGAATAGCATGGATATCGAGACCTTGCAGCTCGACGCCGAGGAACGTATGGAAAAGGCTCTGGTCGCTCTTGACCGCGACTTCAGCAAACTGCGCACCGGGCGCGCCACCACAAGCCTTGTGGACAACATCAAGGTCGACTACTACGGCACGCTCACGCCCATACAGCAGCTTGCCTCCGTAGCCGTCCCCGACAGCCGCACCGTCACCATCCAGCCGTGGGATCGCAACGCATTCTCCCCTGTGGAAAAAGCCATTCTCAAATCCGACCTCGGTCTCACGCCCATGAACGACGGCCGTCTCATCCGAATCACGGTTCCGCCGCTTACCGAAGAGCGTCGTCGTGATCTTACAAAAGTGAGCAAAAAGTACACCGAAGATGCCAAGGTTGCTCTGCGCAACATTCGCCGCGACGTGAATGATGCACTCAAAAAGATGGAGAAGGACAAGGAAATCTCTGCCGACGAGCTGAAAAAAGCCATGGACGATGTGCAAAAGCTCACCGATGCCTTTGTGAAGAAAGCCGACGTGAAGGCTCAGGCCAAGGAAAAGGAAATCATGGAGATTTAGCTTTCCTTCGATGGTACCGAAAGAACACCTTTTTGGCTGAACCCAAATGATGTTCCAACGAAGAAATAAGATTTCTCACGATAGGTACCGAACGGAAAGGTCTCCTGCGCAGGAAAGCCGGGCGGATCTGTCCGGCCGGCTTTCCGACAACATGGAAAGCTGCATGGAAGAACAACTGCCGCGTCACATCGCGGTCATCATGGATGGGAACGGCCGCTGGGCCAAGGAACGCGGACTGCCCCGTTCCGACGGACATCTCGCCGGTGTCGATGCCGTACGTACACTGGTACGAGAATGCCGGCACAGAGGGATTGCGTATGTCACCGTTTATGCCTTTTCCAAGGAAAACTGGCAGCGGCCTCAAAAGGAAGTAAGTTTTCTCTTCGAGCTTTTTCTGCGCTTCATCCGTCAGGAACTGCCTGAACTCATGAAGGAGGACATACGACTTGCCTTCATAGGAGATAAGAAGGATCTGCCCTTCACCGTGCGCCAAGCTCTGGATTATGCCCTCAAAAAAACGGCCTCTAACCAATCCATGGTATTCACGCTTGCCATCAGCTATTCCGGAAGGGAAGAAATTCTGCACGCTGCAAGGCGAGCTCTGGCTGCAAACATCGGGCCGGAAGACCTCGACGAAGCAACCTTCCGCTCCTTTCTCTACGCTCCCGACATGCCGGACCCTGACCTCGTCATACGGACGAGCGGTGAGGAGCGTCTGAGCAATTTTCTGCTTTTCCAGAGTGCCTATGCGGAATTCTACTTCAGCTCAGTACTCTGGCCGGACTTCGGTCCGGAAGAATTGACTAGGGCCCTCGACAGCTACGCCGGCCGAACCCGCCGTTTCGGAAAAACAGGCGAGCAGCTCGACAGACTGACGGCAACAGAAGGAAAAAATCATGAATGACAAGTTTCGCGCCGCGGGACTGAGCCTGCGACTCATTACGGCTGCCGTTCTCGCAGTCGTTCTCATCGCCGCGTGGGTCATGGGCGGCTGGTATGTTTCCGGTCTTGTAGGCGTTCTCGCCCTTGTCGGGCTGGGAGAATTTCTCTTTCTGTTCCAACCCTCCGGCGGATGGGGCATGAAAATTCTCGGCCTGCTGCTCGGCTCGGTCTACCTTGCCTCATGCGCACTGCTGCCTTCCTTTCCCCAGCATCTTGCACTCGCCTTATGTGCCATGCTGGCGGCCTTGTACGCACTTATCAACTGGAGCCGTGAAAAAACTCTTGATCCGTTGCGTCGCGCTGCCGTCATTGTCTGCGGAATTCTGTATATTCCCGTTCTTCTCTCCCCGGCCATGCACTTCACCCGCTGGGAACAGCTTCTCGTAGTCCTGCTGCCTGCCGCTTCCGATATGGCTGCCTACTTCGCGGGCGTAAGTTTCGGCAAGCACGCCATCTGGCCCGGTGTCAGCCCCAAAAAGAGTGTGGAAGGATCCGTTGCAGGTCTTCTGGCCGCCGTTATCGTTGCTTGTGCCATGGGATTTGCACTCGGCAACGCTCCTCTTTCCTCGTTCGCTGCACTCGGGGCGGGTATGGGCATCATGGCTCAGCTCGGCGACTTCTTTGAATCCGCCTTGAAGCGCGCCGTCAACGTCAAGGATTCCAGCCATCTTCTCCCCGGTCATGGAGGTGTGCTTGATCGGCTGGACAGCATTTCCTTCTGCGTGGGCACTTACGCCGTTGCCTCGGCATTGTATCCATTTTTTGCTCAGGCTGCCCAGTAAGATAGGCTATACCTTCTTCGGGGCAATACTCCAGCGCACCCGCAATAACCACTTCAGTCTTTTTCGCTCCGACCTGAAAAAAACGTACTCTGTCGGAAACTGCGACAAAAAAGTTTCTCTTTGGTCTTCGGCATCTTTCGGATCTTAAAAAAGTGCACTGATCCATGAAATACATAAGCAGTATTCCAGGCAGGGACGATGCCCTGCCCTTTCCTCGTCGTGTAGCTCTCATGGGCTGCACCGGTTCCATAGGTACGAGTTCCCTGCGTGTACTGGATGCATGGCGAGACTCCGGCCGATTCGAAGTTCGTGCTCTTGCAGCCGGACGCAATATTGCGCTGCTCGCGAAACAGGCGGAAGACTGGAGACCTCCTTATCTTGCCGTACTGGAAAAAGACGGTCCTCACGGCGTGGATGCACTCGCATCTCTGCTTCCGTCCGGCTACCACCCCGAAATTCTCTGGGGAAAAGAAGGATATGCAGCTCTTGCTACGCTGTCCGAAGTAGACATGGTGCTCTCCGCTCAGGTGGGGGCGGCTGGTCTTCGAGCCACTGTGGCGGCAGCCACGGCCGGCAAGACTATCTGTCTGGCCAATAAAGAATCGCTGGTGCTCGCCGGAGAGCTTCTGCGCAATATCTGCCGTCGTACCGGCGCGGTCATCCTGCCCGTGGATTCTGAGCACTTTGCTCTGTTTGAAGGGATGATCGGCCGGGGAGAAAACGATATCGCGAAACTTGTACTTACTGCTTCCGGCGGCCCGTTCCGTACCAAGGACGCTGCCTATCTCAAAAGCGTTCGCCCTGAAGACGCCCTGCACCATCCCAACTGGTCCATGGGAGCAAAAATTACCATTGATTCCGCAACCCTCATGAACAAGGGACTGGAAATCATAGAAGCCTGCCATCTCTACCATGTACCTGCACAGGATGTTGTCGTAGTGGTTCATCCCCAGTCCATCGTGCATTCTCTTGTGGAACTTGCCGACGGAGCCATGATGGGCCATTTTGCCGTGCCAGACATGCGCGTACCTATTGCCGGATGCCTCTCCTGGCCTTATCTTCCTGACGGAAGAATCACGGGCATACGTCCTCTTGATCTGACGAAGGTGGGCAGTCTCACGTTTGAGGAACCCCGCCTTGATATTTTTCCATGTCTCGATCTCGCCCGCCGTGCCTTTGCTCAGGGCCATACCGTGGAACTCAACGCGGCCAACGAAGTAGCCGTCGCCCGTTTTCTTGCCGGAGACATCGGCTTTACCGATATCCCGGCCCTTGTCCGGGACATGCTCGACACGGCCTCGTCCAAAATAAACTTCGACCTCGGTGACGGGCCCCTTGCCCCTCAGATCGCACAAGCTCTTGAAGCTGTGGAAAACACCGATGAAGCAACCCGTCGCAAAGCGACAACATGGCAGGCCTGAATATGCCGAAAACGCCATCTGCCCTGCGGCAGGGAGGGAACACAAGATCACCGTCACCTCCGGTACAAGAAACGCAAAACGAGCCCGAAGCAAAGATGATATTTAGTCGTCTCTGATACGGCCCGCTCAACCTCAACGGGGCAACATAGTCTGGCCCCATCGGGATACCATGCAGTCATTACTTCACTATCTTTCCTACTGGGATGCCGCACTGGCCGTGGTGCTGGTGTTCGGAGGTCTCATTTTTTTCCATGAACTCGGGCACTTTCTCGCCTTCCGGGCATTCAAGGTAGGCGTCATCACCTTTTCCATCGGCATGGGGCCGAAACTCTGCAGCTTCAAACGCGGTAAAACCGAATACCGGCTCTCATGGCTGCCCTTCGGAGGCTATGTGTCCGGAGTGGGAGAATACAGCAATGAGGTGGAAAGTCTCGGTTTCACGCAGGAAGAGGCCGTCAATAACCGCCCTGCGTGGCAGAGACTCATCATCGCCTTTGCCGGTCCGTTCATGAACATCATCATCGCATGGTTCATCTACTGGGGACTCACTCTCAGTACGGGACT
>JAXVQY010000311.1:0-3175 GCA_037303805.1 bacterium
TGAAAAGCCTCAATTGCGTTCTGATGAGCAAACCTTTTTTCACAATGCGTGCCTGTGATGACCCGTCCTTGTCCCGTTCAGGCATGGAGGCCGGAAGAACACGCTGGATAAAAAGAGCAAGAGTATAAAAATTCCAGAATGATAGAACGGACATGACTCCGCTCCAGAACACGTCGGTGCCCCATGGAAGAGCCATGATGCCGACAAGAAAAAGAAGCAGGGAAAAGCAAAAAAGATTCCTCGCCGCCATGCGCAGAGGGGCATGAATGAAGCCCCTCCTCCACAGACGACGGTCCACTTGTTCAATTATGCTCATGCTCCTCCTTTTTCCCGGCTTCCGCGTTCTCTTCCCGGAGTTCGCGACGTATGGCTTCCAGCGATTCCGTCAGCTCGTCAAGGCCCCGTTCCGAAGGATCTGCCGTTCCTGCAAGGATGGAAGCGGTCAGCTCATCCTGCTTCTGAGTCTCGCTCTCCTCGGCAGCCAGAGACTCCGGAGTATCAGGCACAAGTGCGGCTCGTGCCGGATCCGGGGCGGCCGGTCGCCGCATGTTATCCCGTTCCTTCTGCTCCGCCTCTCTGCGGGCCTTTTCCTCCGCATCGCGTTCGGCATTGGATTTCGCAAGATAGCGGGCATCTATCCACACGTTGCGGAAACCGGCCGCCAGGCCGAGCAGAAGACCGATGGAGGCCCCGACAGGCCATGAACCGAGCCATTTGTCCACGAGCCAGCCGAGCCCCCCGCCGACGATGGGACCGGAAACCATGTGCAGTCCCATGGTACTGGCCGTGCCGAGAAGGCTGATCTGCCCCGGATGTTCTTTCTGTTTGCTTTCCGGACTCATTCTACGGGCCTCCATCCATTAAATGCTCTTGGAGTTGGACGCTGTCTGTGTTAGGTATCGTCCTGTGCCGATGCCGTCAATCGGAAAGCCCGACCCGACTTTCCGCCTTCATCTGTGTCGGCTCCCACACTTTTTTCCCTTCAACACTCTTCCACAGAGGTTCTCATGCCCATTAAACCCGGCGACACTGTTTCTGTCCATTATGTTGGCACCCTGAACGACGGTTCCGAGTTCGACCGCTCCCGTGAGGGCAGCCCCCTCCGCTTCAAGGTCGGATCAGGCCAGGTCATTCCCGGCTTCGACAAGGCCGTAACGGGTCATGAGGTCGGCGACAAGTTCTCCGTGACCATTCCTGCGGCGGAAGCCTACGGTGAAAGGCAGCAGCAGCTTCTCTTCCCCGTTCCGCTGGAACAGGTGCCGCCCACCATCAAGCCTCAGGTCGGCATGATGCTCCATGTTTCCACCGATCAGGGGGAACTGGAAGTGACCGTCAGCGAAGTGACCGACAAGCATATCGTGCTTGATGCCAATCATCCCATGGCGGGCAAGGACCTCACCTTTGCTCTGGAAGTGGTTTCCATCGACTGATCAGAGGGCACGCGCCCTTTCCCTCAGACAAAAGGCCCGCAGGACGGGCCGCTTATCTTTATTCTAAGGAGCTTGCATGAGTTCTGCCAATGCCAGCCGCAGTCATGCCGTTCTTTCCGTTGCCACACGGCGTCATGATGCGGAATTCATCGCCGGAGGCCATCCCGGTGCCGCCGAAACCCACGCCGATCCTACCGAATACTACGGTTGCAACGTCTTCGACGACAAAGCCATGCGGCGTTATCTGCCCAAGGCCGTATACAAGTCTCTGCGTACCACCATCGATCTCGGCCGACGCCTTGATCCCGCCGTGGCCGACGTGGTGGCCAATGCCATGAAATCGTGGGCCATGGAACGCGGCGCGGATCACTACACGCACGTTTTCTATCCTCTTACCGGTCTTACCGCGGAAAAGCACGACAGTTTTCTTGATCCCGACGGCAAGGGCGGTGCGCTGGCCCAGTTCAGCGGCAGCGCCCTTGTTCAGGGCGAAGCCGACGGTTCCAGCTTCCCTTCCGGCGGTCTGCGCTCCACCTTCGAGGCCCGCGGCTACACCGCATGGGACGTGACGAGTCCCGCCTATCTCATGGAAAGCCCCGCCGGCATGGTATTGTGCATTCCCACGGTCTTCCTTTCCTGGACGGGCATCGCCCTCGATAAGAAGACTCCCATTCTGCGCTCCAATCAGGCTCTGAACCAGCAGGCGGCCCGCGTGCTGCGCCTGTTCGGCGTGAACCCGACCATGCCCATCACGTCCAACGGCGGCCTTGAACAGGAATATTTCCTCATCGACGGCACCTTCGTTTCCGCAAGACCCGATCTGCTCATTGCCGGACGGGCGCTCTACGGTGCGCGGCCTCCCAAGGGACAGGAATTCGAAGACCAGTACTACGGCGTCATTCCGAGTCGTGTGCTCGGCTTCATGGCCGACGTGGAACGTCAGCTCTACCGTCTGGGCATCCCGGTCAAGACCCGTCACAACGAAGTGGCTCCCAGCCAGTACGAAATCGCCCCCACCTTCGAATCCGGGAACCTGGCCTGCGACCACAACCAGCTCATCATGACGGTACTGCGCAAGACTGCCCGTCGACACGGCATGTCCTGCCTGCTGCATGAAAAGCCTTTCGACTGCATCAACGGTTCGGGCAAGCATCTCAATTATTCCATTGGCAGTCCCGAAGTGGGCAACCTCTTCGCCCCCGGCGACAATCCTCACGAAAACGCCCAGTTCCTGGTATTTCTGTGTGCGGTCATCCGTGCTCTTCACCGCCACGCCGGATTCCTGCGTGCCGTGGTGGCTTCCGCCTCCAACGACCGCCGTCTCGGTGCGAACGAAGCGCCGCCCGCCATCATGTCCCTGTTCCTCGGCGATCAGCTCACCGATGTGCTGGAACAGTTCCGCGTCGGACAGGTGGTGGGGTCCACGGGCAAGCGCATGATGAACGTGGGCGTGGATACCCTGCCCCCGCTTCCCGCCGATCCCGGCGACCGCAACCGCACCAGCCCCTTCGCCTTCGTGGGCAACAGATTCGAATTCCGCGCCCTGGGTTCCTCCATGTCCGCCGCCGACTCCCTCGTGGTGCTCAACACCATGATGGCCGAATCCCTCGACTACGCCGCCACGTTCCTTGAAAACGCCGTGCACGGCGAACACCTCACTCTCGGCGAAGCCGTGCAGAAGCTCATCGAGAACGTGATGGAGGAAGACAGCGCCGTCATCTTCAACGGCAACGGCTATTCCGAAA
>JAXVQY010000312.1:0-6573 GCA_037303805.1 bacterium
ACGCCAACATCGGCACCTCTCCCTTCCACTGCAGCGTGAAGGGCGAAATGCGCAAACTCAAAATCGCTCTGGATGCCGGAGCCGATACCGTCATGGATCTGTCCATTGCCGGTGATCTTGACGACATCCGCCGTCAGATGCTGGAAGCCTGCCCGGCGCCTCTCGGTACGGTCCCCATGTACGGCGTGGCTCAGATCTACATCGACCGCGGTGAGGACCCGGCCACTATCGACCCTGAAGTCATCTTCGCAGACGTGGAGAAGCAGGCAAAACAGGGCGTGGACTTCATGACCCTGCACTGCGGTCTCACCCGTCAGGGGGCAGAATGGGGAGCAAAGGGCGGCCGTGTCATGGGCATCGTGTCCCGCGGCGGCAGCATTCTTTCCCGCTGGATGCTGCACAACGACAAGGAAAATCCTCTGCTCACGGGCTTCGACCGTCTGCTCGACATCGCCCTTCGCTACAACGTCACGCTGTCTCTCGGCGACGGACTGCGTCCCGGCGCGAACAGTGACTCCGGCGACGCCGCCCAGTGGATGGAAGTCATCATGCTCGGCCAGCTTGCAAAACGCGGCCTGGAAAAGGGTGTGCAGTGCATGATCGAAGGCCCCGGGCATGTGAGTCTCAACGAGGTGGAAGCTCAGATCATCGGCATCAAAAAGCTCACCCACGGCGCGCCCCTCTATGTACTCGGACCGATCGTGACCGACACGACTCCCGGCTACGACCACATTGCCGGTGCCATCGGCGGTGCCCTGGCCGTAAAGTCCGGCGTAGACTTCCTCTGCTATCTTACTCCCGCCGAACACCTTACGCTGCCCGACGAGGATGACGTGAAACAGGGCGTCATGGCCTCCCGCGTGGCGGCTCAGGCCGGTGAAAATGCTCTCGGCACCCCCCGCGCCAGGGCCCGTGAAGCCAAGATGTCGAAGGCACGCATGGAACTCGACTGGGCAGCCATGCGCGAAGCCACCATTGATCCCGAACTCATGGACAAACGTCGCGAACCGCACAAGAATGAAGAAGCCTGCGCCATGTGCGGCAACTTCTGCGCCGTGCGCATGATGCGGGAAGGCAATCCCGCGGCCCCCGTCCCCAGCCACTGCCACCACCACAACAAATACGAAAACAACCCCGCGCGGGCGGATCCGCCCGCGCCGCTTTTTCCGGAAAGGCCGCATCTACAGCCGATGCGGCCTTTCTGCCTTATGGACATGAAACCATGCGCAAGACAGTTGTCATACTGATGATGCTGCTGATGCTGCCCGCCTTTGCCTTTGAATCCTCGGCCAAGGCTCCCCGTCGTCCCGGCCTGTCCGCACGACAGGCCTTTGCCCTCATTCCTACGGAAATATTTGAAAACACCCGTGCTCCCCTGAACGAGGAAGAAAAGGATCAGCTGGCTGAACAGGGGGTCAACGCTCACTGGAATCTGGCAGAAGATGACGGCGACTCTCTGCGCTTTGCCTCCGCCGACGGATTTCCCGACGTTTCTCTGCGCATGTTCCGCTCGGAGCGCGGTGCCGTAGCAGCCTTCCGCACGGAAGACGACGACGGCGTATGCATCTCCGAGCTGTGGTTCATAAGTTCAAACGGGCATGCCGCCCCGCTGCCTCTTCCTCCGGAGCCGGACACGGAAGACTTCTTTCAGCCCGGCAGGGAACTGCCCGGCAGACTCTCTTCAAGCTGCACCTACTGCGTGTTCGACAAGGGGCTGGAAGTTTTGCCCTCCTTTGCCTCCGACGGTTTTCCCTGTGAACTTGATCCGGACAACGCCATCTATTATCTCTGGAACGGTCGGACATTCATCAAAAAAATAAAGAAAATAAACTGACATCAGGTCTCCGGCACGCCGGGGGCACACACTCTCCGACATCCAGAGACTGGACGCACATAAAAAGAAAAGGCGGCCGAAGCCGCCCCTTCCACAATCATTCATAGAATTCTCCGCAGAACGGCCGAGTTTCCGGTCTTCTGCATGCGGAGACATTCCTCTATTTCACGATTTCGGTACCTATCCCCTGATCCGTAAGCAGTTCCAGCAGAAGGCAGTTTTCGACACGTCCGTCCACAATGGTCACCTTGTCCACGCCGCTCTGCAAGGCATTGAGACAGCAGTTGATCTTGGGAATCATCCCGCCGCTCAGCGTGCCGTCCTCCAGCAGACGATGAGCGTCGGCCGTATCGATGTGCTCGATGAGTTTGCCTTCCTTGTCCAGAATACCTGCCACATCGGTCAGCATGAGCAGACGACGGGCCTTGAGAGCTCCGGCCACCGCTCCGGCCACGGAGTCAGCATTGATATTATAGGTGTTCCCCTCGGTATCCACACCCACAGGCGCAATGACGGGCACGAACTCGTCGTTGATGAGCGAACGAAGAAGCTGAGTATTTACGGCCGTGACCTCGCCCACGTTGCCGAGATCAATGATTTCCGGGGGCTGCTCCTCGCCGTGACTGATGGTCATGGCCAGCTTGCGTGCTTCAAGAAGCATGCCGTCCTTGCCGGAAAGTCCCACGGCTCTGGCTCCCGTCTTGTTGATCAGGTTCACGACGCTCTTGTTCACGGAGCCGACCAGCACCATTTCCACCACGTCCATGGTAGCCTTGTCGGTCACGCGGTGGCCCTGACGGAATTCCGACTTGATTTCCAGCTTGCTCAGCATCTGATTAATCTGCGGGCCGCCGCCGTGCACCACCACGGGATGAATGCCCACCAGCTTGAGCAGGCTGATGTTGCGCGCAAAAGCCAGTTTGAGGCTCTCGTCGGTCATGGCATGGCCGCCGTACTTGATGACGACGGTTTCCCCATGATATTCGCGCAGATAGGGAAGGCTCTCAATAAGAATTTTCGACTGCAGGCGGGCCTGCTCCACAGGATCTGCCAGAATGGACATGTATGTTCCTCCTTCCGGGACAGACCCGGACGTTCATCATTCTCTCCGGCATAGTCCCCGCAATCGAAGCGAATGTCCAGTCCTTTCCCTCAGAATGCCCCTCAAAAAGAATGCCTGCCGCGAACGGCATCCCGCGCTTAACCCATTGCGTAAAAAGGCGCAACAGGTTAAGAAGGTGGGGTCAATGACGCGGACATCCTTCCGCAAAATCAATTCTGGAGAATCCAATGTTCACTTCCATTGCCTACGCCGCCGGCAACGCGGGCGGCGCCGCTCAGAGTGGCCCCATGGGTGCCTTCGCCTCTCTCGTTCCTCTCATCCTCATGTTTGCCGTGTTCTACTTCCTGCTGATCCGTCCCCAGCAGAAGCGCAACAAGGAACACAAGGCCATGCTTGAATCCCTGGGCAAGGGCTCCTACGTCATCACTTCCGGAGGTCTGCTCGGTCGCATCGTCGACGTGGAAGGCGACATTCTTGTGGTCGATCTCGGCGAAACCAAGGTACGTATGCCCCGCGGATTCATCAGCGGCACCTACGACCCCAAGGCCATGAACAAGGCCGAAAACGCTCCCGCCGAAACCAAATAAGGTCGGACTCCCGTGTTTTTCTGCTTCCACGCCCCCTTCTTCCGAGGAGGCGTGGAGCTTTGTGTTATTCAGCCATAAGGTCTTCCGACCCTATCATCGTTTAAGGATACAACCATGAAAGCTCTGCGTTTGCGCCTGGCCTTCTCCCTCATCGTGCTGCTCGTGGTGCTTGCGTATGCCCTGCCCAACATTCCCGCCATCGGCAACTCTCCTCTGGGCGCACTCATGCAGGACCGCATCAGTCTCGGCCTGGACCTCAAGGGCGGCATGAACCTCACCCTGGGCGTGGATGTGGAAAAGGCCGTGCAGAATACTCTGTCCGTCACCGGTCAGGACATCCGTGACCGCGCCGAACAGGAAAAAATCACCGTCATGAAGCCCCGCCTCAACGCCGACGGGCTGCTTGAAGTGACGCTTCCCCGTACCGATCAGGCCGGAGCCTTCGACGCCATGATCGGAAAATGGTTCCCCAACCTGCAGCAGGTCAGCGCCGACAATTCCGCTTCCGGCCGTGTCTATATTTTCGAGCTCTCTCCCGCCGCCCGCAAGCAGACGGAAGATATGACCATGGAACAGGTCGTGCGCACCATCCGCAACCGTATCGACCAGTTCGGCGTGGCCGAACCCGATATCCGCAAGCAGTCGGACAATCAGGTTCAGGTACAGCTGCCCGGCATGACCGACGCAGAACGTGCGATTCAGATCATCGGCCAGACCGCTCATCTGGAATTTCACATCGTGCGCGACGACGTGGATCCGACCGCCATCATGCTGCCCGCCGGAACCGCCCGCTATCCCCTCATCGTCAAGGGACAGTACGGCTCTCAGACCGAAAGCACCATCATCCTCGACACCGAAGCCCTCATGGGCGGAGAGGACATCACCAACGCCCGCCCGGCCTTCAATGAATTCGGCCAGTCCTACGTGGCTCTCGAATTCAACAACCGCGGTGCCAGCAATTTTGAACGCATTACCGGTGAGCACATCAAGAAACGCATGGCCATCGTTCTGGACGGCAAGGTCTACTCCGCTCCCGTCATTCAGGACCGCATAGCCGGAGGCAAGGCCTCCATCACCGGCAACTTCACCACCGAAGAGGCACAGGACCTCGCCATCGTACTTCGTGCCGGTTCTCTGCCCACCCCCGTTTCCGTGCTGGAAGAACGTACCGTCGGCCCCTCTCTCGGCAAGGAATCCATCAACAGCGGCATCAAGGCATCTCTGGTGGGTGCCGCGGCCGTCGTGCTGGTCATGCCGCTTTACTACGGTCTTTCCGGCCTGGTCGCCGACATCATGCTCTGCTTCACGATCACCATTCTTCTCGCAGGCATGACGCTCTTCGGCGCCACGCTCACCCTGCCCGGCATCGCGGGTATCGTGCTCACCATCGGCATGTCGGTGGACGCCAACGTGCTTATCTTCGAACGCATCAGGGAAGAACTCAAAAACGGCATGTCCGCCATGGAAGCAGTCAAGGCAGGCTTCAGCCGTGCCAGCATCTCCATCATCGACTCGAACCTGACAACGCTCATCACGGCTGCCATTCTGTACCAGTTCGGTACAGGTCCCGTCCGGGGATTCGCCGTCACGCTGTCGCTGGGCATTCTGGCATCCATGTTCACGGCCGTCTTCGTTTCGAGGGCCATCTTTGAAACATGGGTTTCCCGCTCCAGCAGCCAGAAAATCAGCATCTAGGCCAGAGAGGTTCTTTCCATGGCATTCGCTCTTCTTTCCCGTCAGACCAATATCGACTTTGTCGGCTTTCGCCGCATAGCCTTCAGCATTTCCGGTTTCTTCATTATTCTCGGCCTGTTCGCCATCATCTGGAACGGCGGTCTGCGTTACGGCGTTGACTTTGCCGGCGGCGTGATGGTGCAGATCGAGTTTGCCCAGCCCATTCCCGACGAACAGGTAAAAACGGCTCTGCAGGACGTGGATCTGCCCGGTCTCACCGTTCAGCAGGTCGATACGGAGAACCGCGACTATCTGCTGCGCTTCTCCATGCCTGCCGCAGAGAATCAGGATCTGCGCGAGCAGGTATCTTCCGCCCTCCGCACCAGCATCCCCGACAACCCCTCCAGCATTCAGCGTCTGGAATCCGTAGGCCCCAAGGTCGGCAACGATCTGCGCAACATGGCCATCGAAGCCCTGTTCTACGCCGTGCTGCTCATCACCGTCTACATCTCCGGACGTTTCGAATACAGCTGGTTCATGGCCGGAGCCATGGCCATAGTGCTGTGGGGCGCGGTGTACGGAGCCTCCTATCTCGGTTTCAACAGACTGTGGGGTGTGGCCATAGGCATGATCATCACCCTTATCTGCTGCTGGAAACTGAAGCTGAACTTTGCGCTCGGCGCCATTCTGGCCCTTATCCATGACGTCATCGTCACGCTGGGCCTGCTTACGCTGCTCGGCGTGGAAATCGACCTCAACGTCATTGCCGCTCTGCTTACCCTGGTGGGCTACTCCATCAACGATACCATCGTCGTGTACGACCGTATCCGTGAAAATCTGCGTGCCGTCCCTTCGGACACCAGAAACAAACCCTCCATGGGTGAAATCATCAACAAGTCCGTGAACCAGACTCTGTCGCGTACGATCATGACCTCTGCCACGACGCTGGTGGCCAGCCTGGCCCTGTACCTGCTCGGCGGCAACGTCATTCACGACTTCGCCCTCACCATCACTCTGGGCATCGTCTTCGGTACGTTCTCCTCCATCTTCGTGGCCTCGCCCATCCTCATCGCCTTCGGCGATGTGGATCTCTACCACTCCAAGACCAAACAGAAGGACGACTACGAACGGCCCGGTGAACACGGCATCGTGTAGCTTTCCTTTCCATGGATGAGAAAGGCCTCCGTCAAAAAACGGAGGCCTTTTTTATCGGCTTCGGAACAGTCGGAAAACAGACGACATTGCGCTTCTCCATAAAACGACTGCACTCTTCCGGCCGATCGGACGTCAGGCAAAGACAGCATCCATGCTCTGTGGACCATCCCCGGATGAAAATGCCCCGTTCCCCGGAAAGGGGCACGAAAGGGGCCCCACCGGCATAGCCGGTGGTTCCTCTTGTGCGCCTGTAAGGCTTT
>JAXVQY010000313.1:0-3436 GCA_037303805.1 bacterium
TCAGGAGACACGCCATGACGGCGAACGATCGCACAGTTTCAGGCATGCGGCCCACCGGGCCTCTTCACATCGGTCATTATTTCGGAGCCCTCAAGAACTGGGTCGAAATGCAGAAGACCCATGAGGCCTTCTTCTTTGTGGCCGACTGGCACGCTCTGACCAGCAACTACGCCGATACCACCAGACTTCCCCAGTTTGTGCACGACATGGTGGTGGACTGGCTTTCCGCTGGGCTTGATCCCGAGCACTGCGCCATCTACCGTCAGTCCGACATCAAGGAGACCGCGGAACTGCATCTGCTGCTTTCCATGATAACCCCCCTCGGCTGGCTGGAACGCTGCCCCACCTACAAGGAACAGCAGCAGCAGATTACGGACAAGGACCTCGGCAACTACGGATTTCTCGGCTACCCCGTGCTCATGACTGCTGACATCATTCAGCATCGTCCCCGCTGGGTGCCCGTGGGACAGGATCAGCAGCCCCATCTGGAGCTGGCCCGCGAAATCGTGCGCCGTTTCAACACCATGTACAACACCGAGGTCTTCCCGGAACCCGAGGCCAAGCTCACCCCGGCAGCCAAGTGCCCCGGCCTCGACGGCCGCAAGATGTCCAAGAGCTACGGCAACGGCATTTTCCTGAAGGATACGCTCGAAGATCTCGAACCCAAGATCAAGGGCATGTTCACCGACCCCGCCCGTCTGCGCAAGAGTGACCCCGGCAACCCTGATGTGTGCAACCTCTTCCCCTATCACGTCCTGCTCGCCGACAAGGCCACTCAGGATGAAGTGCGCGAAGCCTGCACCCATGCTACCATGGGCTGCGTGACCTGCAAGAAGATCTTCATGAAGAATCTGCAGAATTTCCTCGAACCTCTGCATGAACGCCGTGAAGCCATTCTGGCCAAACCCGGCCTTGTAGAAGAAATACTTGCGGAAGGCGGCAAAAAGGCCAGAATGTCCATCAATACCACCATGGAACTGGTGCGCGCCGCCATGCACATGGACTAGGGTTTTCAACAGAGAAAACGTCCCGCATGCCGGAAGACTCCGCTGCATGCGGGACCGTAAAAACGCGCGGCCGTCGGCGCCGGACGGCTGATCACGCCGGATCATTCGACGGCATCGGCACGGCATCTCCGCTCCGAGGATCCGGTAAGGGACCTTTTTTCTGGAAGTGCTGTTTCCGGAAAAGCCCGCAGGCAAGCGGACCGTTTTCGCCGGTATATCCTCACGGGGAACGGCGTCTCCGTCGGAAACGTCCTTTCAGCGAGGAATCATGCAGCCTGCCTTCAAAATTGAGAAACAGCAGAATACGCTTCTTGTCCGCGCCTCCGGCTCATGGTCGAGACAGGCTCTTGCCGGTACGCCCTCCGTGCCGGACGCTATGACCGCTGAGGCATTGTCCGCACTGGACGGCGCGGATACGGTGCGCTTTTTGGCCGACGATGTGACAGAGTGGGACAGCCTGCTGCTCGCCTCTTTTCATGCCGTGGCGCAAAAGGCACGCTTACTGGGGCTTTCCGTGGATACCTCGATGCTGCCCCGCGGCATGGGGCCCATGCTGGACATGGCGCTGGCCGTCCCTCCCCGCGACGGCAACGTCCGCAAGGAGGAGCCCGGCTTTCTGGAAACCGTTGGAGAAAAAACTCTTGCCTGGCCAGGAATCACGAAAAACGTTGTGGATTTCGTAGGCGAGGTCACCCTCAGCATGGCCCGCTTCTTTTCCGGTCGGGCCTCGTGCAGTTCCCGAGATCTTTGGAATGTTTTCCGGGAATGCGGCGTAGATGCGCTGCCCATCGTCACACTCACCAGTCTGCTGCTCGGCCTTATTCTTGCCTTCGTCAGCTCCATGCAGCTCAAACTTTTCGGTGCGGAGGTCTATGTCGCCTCCCTCGTCGGTGTATCCATGGTGCGTGTGATGGGGCCGGTCCTTACGGGCATCGTACTTTCCGGCCGCACGGGTGCCTCTTTTGCCGCCGTCATCGGAAGCATGCAGGTCAATGAAGAAGTGGATGCCCTCACCGGCTTCGGCATTTCTCCCACCGATTTTCTCGTTCTGCCCCGAGTGCTGGGTCTGGCCATCATGACGCCTCTGCTCACCCTTTATGCGGACATTGCCGGCATTACCGGAGGTTTTCTCGTAGGCGTGCTCATGCTCGACATCTCCCCTTCCGCCTACATAAGCAATACGCTGCAGTTCATGACCCTCGGCTATGTCTGGACCGGACTTCTGCACGCACTCGTCTTCGGTTTCATCATCGCCCTCTGCGGCTGCTACCAGGGCATCCGCTGCGGACGCAATGCCTCGGCCGTGGGCCGTGCCACCACCTCCGCCGTCGTCAATTCCATCGTGGGCATCATTGTGGCCACGTCCGTCATCACCATCATCCTTACGGTGCTCGACCTATGATCGACATACCGGAAAACAGTGCCGTCACCGCACGAAACGTAACCGTAGCCTACGGTGCCCGCGTCATTCAGCGCAATCTGTCCTTCACCATTCGGAAAGGAGACATTTTCATCATCATGGGAGGGTCCGGCTGCGGTAAAAGTTCGCTGCTGCGCGTGCTCATGGGACTCAATGCTCCGGCTGAAGGCTCCGTATATTACGGAAAAACGGACTTCTGGGCCGTGCCCGCCGCCGAACGCGACAGCATCATGCGGCGCACCGGCGTCATGTTCCAGAGCGGAGCCCTGTGGACATCGCGCACGCTGGCCGAAAACGTGGCCCTGCCTCTGGAATATTATACCGATCTTTCTCCTCGGGACATCCGCGAACTTGCCTCATTCAAGCTTTCCCTCGTGGGACTCGCTGGATTTGAAGACTTCTACCCTTCGGAAATCAGCGGCGGCATGAAAAAACGTGCCGGTCTCGCACGCGCTCTCGCCCTTGATCCCGATGTGGTCTACTTCGACGAACCCTCCGCCGGCCTCGACCCCGTAAGCGCGGCCAGACTCGACGAACTCATCCTTCAGCTCCGCGACACTCTCGGCATGACCGTTGTCGTCGTAACCCACGAGCTGGCCAGCATCTTTGCCATTGCCAACAACTCCGTGTTTCTGGACGCCAAAACCAGAACCATGACTGCCGGAGGTGATCCGCACGAGCTGCTCAGGCACGGTCCCGACGAGGTGGTGGAATTTCTTACGCGCGGCAAGGGCCGCAACCGTGGAGGCAACCCATGACGGAACGCAGCACCAAAACCTTTATCGGAGCCTTCGTGCTGGGCGCGCTGGCCCTGCTCATCGGCTTCATCCTCCTGCTCGGCTCCGGTTCCTTCGGCAACAAGAACCCTACATTCGTCCTGTATTTCAACACCTCGCTGAAGGGACTGACCCAGGGCTCGCCCGTATATTTCAAGGGAATACGCATCGGCAAGGTAAACTCCATTCAGATCCGCCCGGAAATCGGCACCGCCAAATTCTATACTCCCGTC
>JAXVQY010000314.1:0-7228 GCA_037303805.1 bacterium
ATGTACGGCAACACCTATACGCACGGCATGGCCGTCTCCGGTACAGCCGTACGCGGCAACTACGGCGGCATGGCTCTCGGTGCCGACACCCAGATAGGTGAAATCATGGGAGGCAAAGTGCGTTTCGGTGCGTCCCTCAACGGAGGAGGCGGCAAGTCTGAAACCCGCGGTACCGCCACGGACACCAAAAAGTCCTACAATTTCGGAGGACTGAACCTCTACGCAGGTTGGAACCTCGACAACCTGAACATCATTGCCAGTGCAGGATATTCCATCGGGACTCATGATGTGAGCATGAGTCTGCCCTCTTCCATGGGAATGGGACAGGCCAAGGCCGATGTGGACACCACTGCCTTTACCGCCGATCTGCGTGCCGAGTACCAGATCAACACCGACGTCGTGGATATCCTGCCTCATGCCGGTGTTCGATACACATCTCTCAATACCGACAGTCACAAGGTGAGGATCAACGGATCCACGCTGAACTCCGTGTCTTCCGACACCCAGGACATCGTGCAGTTCCCCGTAGGCGTGACTCTGACCAAGAGCATCGACGTAAGCGGCTGGAACATCAAGCCTCAGGCTGATGTCTCCGTCATCCCTGCCGCCGGAGACAAGAAAAATACTACGAAAGTCTCTTATGCAGGTACGCACGCTCTCGACAGCGTAAATACCCGCATCATGGACACCACGAGCTGGTCGGGACTCGTCGGCGTGCAGGCCGAAAAGGGCAACTTCGCCCTCGGTCTGAACTACGGCGTGCAGGCATCCAGACACGAAACCGATCAGAGCGTCAACGTCGGATTCAGCTGGAAATTCTAGAACACTGGGGGGCATGCCCCCCGTTTCCGGCCGGGCATTGCGGGTCCGGATGAAAAAACATTAAAAAAATCAGGCTCCGGAGTACTACGGAGCCTGATTTTTATGAAAATAACCGAAAACTGAAAGAGCCTGACGGAAACTTATGCTTCCTTCACCATCAGTTTTCTTTGTGTTCAACGCACTCGTGCCGTCGCCCAACAGGATGAGACCTCCTCCGCATGCGCATAAAGCACATCAAGTTCCGCTTCCGGAAGAAGCCCGGCAAGACTTCGGCCGGAGCGCCAGCGGGCACGAATGAAGGTGGAGCTGATATCCAGCCGCGGCACTGGCAAAAACGTGCAGCAACCGCCCTGCGCCAGCGATACGGTCTCACGCCCCAGGGGAACGTCACTGTCGGCGGGAAGACTTCCCGGCCAGAAAGAGCGTATGCTTTCATGAAACACACTGCCGTCATCCCCATTGCGCGGTACCATGACAAGGTGAGCCCTTTGAGGGAGCTCAAAGCCGTGCTGCCAGGTGTCGAGCGCGGCGAAAGCCTCCGCGCCCATCATGAAATACGGCAACGGCTCACCTTCATGCCTCCGTGCCCATTCCCCCAGGGTACGCCAGGTGTACGACGGGCCTTCCAGTTCCCCTTCCAGCGTCTCCACTCCAAGAAAAGGGATACCCCGCACGGCAGCTCGCAGAAGCTCCACACGCAGATCGAAAGGAAGCAGACCGGCGCTTTCCTTATGCGGCGGCGTGGCGCAGGGCATGAGCATGACGCGATCGAGCCCCAGTGCTTCCGCGACCTCTACGGCATGACGCAGATGGCCGTTGTGTACGGGATTGAATGTACCGCCCAGTATGCCCGTTCCGCCCATTTTTTTACTTCCTCACCTGGCCCTGTCCGAAGACCACGAACTTGGTGGTGGTAAGTTCCTGTACGCCCATAGGGCCATAGGCATGCAGTTTGGACGTGCTGATGCCTATCTCTGCTCCCAGGCCGAGCTGACCTCCATCGTTGAACCGTGTAGAGGCATTCACCGCCACCATGGAAGCGTCGGCCTCCCTCAGAAAACGCATGGCATTCAGATGGTTCGTCGTGCAGATGATTTCCGTATGATTGGACCCGTACGCAGCAATGTGAGCAAGCGCCTCGTCCATGTCATGCACTACCCGCACCGCAAGAATGAGATCATGAAATTCCCGTCCGTAATCATCCGCTGCGGCTGGTGCGGCCGAAGATCCCAACAGAGGTAAGGAACGCTCGTCCGCTCGAAAGCTCACACCGGCTCCGCCGAGTTTTTCCGCAACCATGGGCAGAAACTCTTCCGCCACGGATTCGTGGACAAGAAGACACTCCAGCGCATTGCACACACCCGGGCGCTGTACCTTACCGTTGAAGACGATATTCAGAGCCTGAGGCAGGTCGGCGCTTTCATCAATAAAGGCATGACACACGCCCTTATAGTGCTTGAGGACCGGCATGGTCGCCTGACTCGTCACGGCACGCACCAGAGATTCCCCTCCTCGGGGAATGAGAACGTCCACATACTCGTCGAGACGACACAGCTCGGAAACGGCATCATGGGATGTAATGTCGATGAACTGCACCGCGTCTCCCGGAAGTCCGGCTTTATCGAGAGCTTCATGCAGCAGTTCCGCCAGCGCAACGTTGGAATGAAGCGCTTCAGAACCTCCGCGCAGAATCACCGCGTTGCCCGCTTTCAGGCAAAGGATGGAAGCATCCACCGTAACATTGGGCCGGGCTTCATACACCATGGCCACCACTCCGAGCGGCACACGCATGCGCCCTACCAGTAATCCGTTGGGACGCTGCCACTGGGAATCCATGGCTCCCACGGGATCAGGCAGGTTCGCCACGTGACGACAGGCTCCGGCCATGTCCGCCAGAATGGCGGGAGTAAGACGAAGTCTGTCCATACGGGGACCGTCCAGCCCGGCGAGACGCGCCGCCTCCAGATCCTGACCGTTGACGGCAAGAAGCGCTTGCTCTTTCTCTTCCAAGAGCGCGGCCAGCGTCTCAAGAGCATTCTTCTTGGCTTCAGGACTTGCCGCCGCCATCAGGCGGGAAGCCGCCTTCGCCTTCACCCCCGCAAGACGTACGGCCTCACGGATATTCTGCGTTTCTTCCATGTCTGTCTCCTTGAAAAACATGCACTCAGCATACGGGCCTCAACGCCGTCATGCAAGTTATTTCCTGCCTTTCCCCACACATAGGCCCCATGTCCTCAAAAATGCAGCCGGAGCCCCCGGATGCTCTTCTCTGTGCCAAACCGGGATGTACGATTACCGCTGCTGTCCGGACGCTGTCCCAACACACGGCTTCCGTCTTAATTAAAAGGAAATGATGGTCCGATTCTGGTGCGCTCCGGATAAAAGTTAACATTAATCGTTCTGAGACAAAAAAATGAACCTCTCCTCCCGTTCATCTTCTCAGAAAACGGTTTTTCTTTTGACATTTATGTCAGTCTCTACTAGCGTGCTTCCATGCCCGGATTCCTGTCCGGCTTTCCTTTTGTCCTTTTCTCCCCGTTCCAGGAGTTATTCATGGCACAGCGTCCTACCATTCAAAAGCCTACTCCCCTTTCTCAGCCTACGTTCCGCAAAGGCGCCGATCCCGTCATGGGCGGTGTGAATATCCCCAACTTCAGCGCCGAAATGCAGGCTGAAGTCAGCCCCGAAGCCGCCCCTCTGTGGAACTTTGTTCTTACCCATGCCAGGAAAATTGCCTCCGGCGTGGTGGTGGTCGTCGTAGTCATACTCGCCGTCGCGGGCTGGCAGTGGTATCGCGAAGAACAGGTTGCCGACGCCCGTCTTGCTCTCGGCCGTATCATCTCCATCCAGGACTCTGCCCGTCGTGTTTCCGCACTGGAAGGTTTCATCAAGGATGCACCTTCCGCCGTGTCAACAGCTGCCCGTCTCGAGCTGGCTGCCTCTGCCGTAGAACTCGGCAACTGGGATAAGGCAGCAGCAGCCTACGCGGGTGTCGCAGAAGCCGAAGGTGATACGCCCCTTGCCTTGGCCGCCCGTCTGAACCATGCGCAGGTACTCATGCACAAGGGTGACTTTGCCGCCGCCCGGGACGAATTCAAGACGCTGGCCGTTTCCGCCCCGGCCGACGTCGCACCGGTCATACATCAGCAGGTAGCCGAAGCGGCCGTTGCTGCCGGAGACAAGGCCGGTGCCGTGGCCGCCTACGAAGCTGCCGTGGCCGCGCTTCCCCCCGCCGATAAGGAATCCGCAGCCTTCTTGCGTGCCCGTATCGCCAGCCTCAAGAACTAACGCCTTCCGTTGCCGGAGAGTTTTGCCATGTCTCAGTTGTCGAACAATGCTCCCAATCAGGATGTCAGCCCCTGGCTGGAAACCCTGCGTCTCATGGCCAGTGAAATGGGACCCAAGCGTCCCTTTCAGACAAGTCTGACATCCCTTTTGCGCAAGCTTTCCGAACGGCACGGATTCCTGCGTCCCCATCTGGTGCTTTTCGATCCGGAAACCGGTATGCTCCGCCTCAGCCTGGCTGATGCCACACCGAAGGCCAATCATGCCAGCTATGCCCCGGGCGTGGGCGTCACGGGCCAGGTATTTGCTACAGGCCGTTCCGTCATCGTGGAAAAAATGAAGGGAGATTCCCTTTTCCTCAGTCTGCTTTTTGAACGCAGCGACGAAGAGATGGAACGTCTTTCGTTTATTTCCGTCCCCATTCTCGCACCAGCCGGTGACGGCCCCCTTTCTGCGCGTGAAGTCATCGGCACACTGAATGCCGATACCGAATTCGTCTCCCGTGACGACCTGGAAAAACGCCGTGTCTTCATGGAAGTCGTGGCCGCACTCATAGCCAATGAAGCGGCCTACCTTCAGGAAGAGTTGAGCAGGCAGCGTCGTCTTCCCGGGCAGATTTCACAGGACATCTCCGCGGGAGAGGATGCCCGCTCCGATTCCGCCTTCATTGCTCAGTCCAAAGTCATGCGCAATATTCTTGAGCAGGCAGCGCATATTGCCCAGGGACGTGCGCCTGTCCTGCTTTGCGGTGAGCCCGGCGTGGGAAAAGAACGACTGGCCAGACGTATCCATGCCTTCAGTCCCCGCAGCGATGTTCCGCTTGTCGTCTGTCACTGTGCCGCATTACCCCCTGAACGTCTTCAGATAGAATTGTGCGGCTATCAGAAAGGAGCATTTCTCGGGGCCATGCAGACGCAGAAGGGGCTGTTTGAGCAGGCCAATACCGGTACCATTTTCCTTGATGCCGTAGAGGCTCTCACGCCTTCGGCTCAGGAAAGTCTTCTTCGTCTGCTGAAGGAACACACTGTGCTGCGTCAGGGCGGAGGAGAACCTGTCCCTGTTGATGTACGGGTCATTGCAGCTACAAGCGCCCAGCTTGATACCCTTGTGGATCAGGGACGTTTTTCCGGTGAACTGTATGCACGTCTTAATGTCTGTGCACTGCATATTCCTCCCCTGCGCGAACGTCGTGAAGATATCGTGCCGCTGGTGGAACATCTGCTGCTCCGACATGCGGATTACCATACCGAAAAAATCAAACGGATCTCCTATCCCGCCCTTGAACTGCTTACCCGTTATTTCTGGCCCGGAAACATCTCGGAGCTTACAAGCTGCCTTCAGCGCGCCGCCCAATACTGTGAAGACGGCGTCATCCGCGCGGGGGATCTGCCTCCTTCCCTTCAGACGGCGGAAAGTACAGCTACGGAAGCCGGTCTCTCCCTGGGAGACGCCGTGACACGCTTTGAAAAAGAGCTGCTGGTGGACGCGCTCATCAAGGCCGGCGGTAATATGCTCAAGGCGGCACGAGATCTCAAATCCAGCTACCGGATCGTGAACTACAAGGTAAAAAAATACGGTATCGACCCCCATCAGTTCGTCTACCGCAATAAGAATATGTAAAAGCCCCCCCTCCCCCGGTTTCCGGCGGGAGGGGTTTCTTTATGTCTATGCCTGAAAAGCGGGCAAGGAATACGGACAAAAAAGACGGGGAAAATCATCAAGACGGTACGATCCGCCGAGATATCCTCGCCCTGAACTGATTACGTCATTCAAAAGACAGAACTAGCATCTGTGTTTCTCTGCCGGAAAATTGTCCCCGTTACAGCCCTTCGGCAAAGTACACCTCAGGGAAGTTGTCGGACTAGAAAAATCCTGCTTCCATAAAAGAAACATCTTCCTCCAGTACCGGGAAGCATGAAATGACTCCATCAAGCGGCCAAGTCTCCCTCCCAAGATTGCCCTCCACACAACTGTGCTGAATACGGGATTTCCCTGTGAAAAGCCGCAGTTCAAAGCATGTCATCAGGGCAACCGCTGCCGAAAGACGGCAATGACTGCAGCAGCAAATTTCTGAGCGGAAAGCTCCCCGTTCCAGATTCCCGAGATAAAAATTCCTCCTGACTTATCTGTCATGACTGGAAAGCCCGAGCATCTACCCGTTCAGTCGCCTGTCATAAACGAAAGAATGAAACGCTCTCAGCATGGACGCGCTCGCAGAATTCTTCCCAGGAATCCGCAAGGACAGGTGGGAGATACCTTTGAGCCTCGTTCCCGGGGTCATTGTCTTGCTCGATCATCCACAGAAAAATAAATGCCTTCGCCATCTGGGCACGAACAACATTAAAAAATTCCGTATCACGCCTGTGCCCAAAGGACAGCCCTGCTGCTACTGAAGCAGTGACAGCATCTCCATACGCCGTACCGGAGTCGAAGTTGACCGACGACGGGGAGAACGGCGCACGGCAAGCGGAGTATTTTCCAACGCCTCGGCCTGTTCGGCCAGTGCCTCAAGATTGCTGCAGGCAAGGGCAACCAGCGCAGGGCTGAACGTTTCAACATTCAGGGAACCCAGGAAGGAACGCACGCTGCGGATATCGTCACTCATAGCCATAGGAAAGCTCCTTGAAAAGTCTCATTGATTTTTTGTGCTGAACACGACTCCCTTTTGCCAGTTTTATTTATTTTGTCAACTAAAAATTTATATTTTGAACTTTTTAAATTTTTTCAATTTTCAATTGACTTTTTTGTTCCCTTCCTTTAAATATTGATTCATGAACAGCACAACACCTGAAACTCTCGATCGCCTCCTTCAGGGAGCCGGACTTCGGCGCGACAGCCAGCTTGCCGAGCTTCTCGGCGTGTCTCCGCAGGCCGTGAGTCAGGCCCGCCGCAAGGGGCGCATTCCCGACGGCTGGGTTCTGAAAGTGGCCGCTCAGTTCGGGCTGTCCACGGACTGGATATTTTTCGGCAGAGAGCCCGGAACGGGCGTCGTGCCTGCATCAGAGGCACATGCCGCCGCGGCCGAACAGGAGGACGACGCCATGCGGGAACGCCGCGCCAAAGGCGAAAGCTTTTTCGGCGAGGTGGGTTCCGGGCAGGACGCCATCGGTCTGGTGATGGT
>JAXVQY010000315.1:0-6503 GCA_037303805.1 bacterium
AAGCCTTACAGGCGCACAAGAGGAACCACCGGCTATGCCGGTGGGGCCCCTTTTGCCTAAAGGTCCAGAGAACGGGCAAAGCAGGAAATGAGTATGGCCCCGGCCTGTGCCACGTTGAGGGAGTCGAAATCCCGACGGAAGGGGATGCAGAGACTGCACTCGCAGTGCTTGAGTACGCCGGGGCGCACCCCTTTGTCCTCGTTGCCGAGGACCAGCAGGGCGGGCAGAGGCAACTTTTCCGTAAGCGGGTTCACGCTGTCTTCCACCTTCTGGGCCGCACAGGTGACGAAGCCCGCATCCTGTGCTTCTTTGACGGCGCGGGAAAGATTGACCACCTGCGTGATGGGGAGGCGTTCCAGCGCACCGGCGGCAGAGCGTCGCGCTCCGGGGCCGAGAAAGGCGCTGTTGTGGCGGGGCAGAATGAGACCGGCGCCGCCCATGGCAAAGAGCGTGCGGGCCAGCGTACCCACATTGCCCGGATCCTGCACCTGATCAAGCGCCACCATGAGAGGAAGCGGAGCATGAGCGGCCTGTTCAAGGAAGGTTTCCCAGGGCATGAACTCCGCTTCACGCAGACGCGCAATCACGCCCTGATGACCGGCATGGGCAGACATGCGCGAGAGCACATCATCGTTCACAAGAGAAAAACGGACACCGTATTCCCGACACAGATCGAGCAGACGTGAACTGTCGGCACTGGCTCTTCCCTTGCGGACATACACCATATCCACCCGTTCAGGTTCGCGTTCAAGGAGCTCAAGGACGGGTTTCATCCCCGGCAAAAAATTTTCCCTATCTTTGTCATTCGTCGTCATTATAAGTTATTTCCACTAGATAATGTTAAAAAATCGGACGCGGGCCACTTGCGGACAATTGAATATCAGCTTTTTTCAGGGTATCCTTGCGCTCTCTTGGGAGCAGGTTGCGGGTATCAGGCCGTGTTCCTTTTTCTGCGGGGCATCCGTATGTTCCGGAAAAAGTGTTTTCCGGTGTATACTTGCGGTTTTTTCCGGCCGTCGGTCGTCCCTTCGTAAGCTGTTCCTTGGCTGGTATACTGCTTTTGTTTGAGATGCAAGTCCACATGATGGAGCGCTGACATGAAAATTGGCAAACTGTGCTGCCTTCCTCTTGCGGGGATGGCAGTGCTGATGATGCTTTCCGGCTGCGGAAAACAGCAGACGGTAGAGTCCCCGGAGCTGCTCGCTGCCGAGGCGCGGCAGGAAGCCGTGGATCTGGGGTCTCTTTCTTCCCTGACCTCAGCCGAAAAGAAGGCCTATTCCAGTACATCGAAGCTGGACAGAAATCTCACCCCGGCCATGGAACGGCAGGTGCGCTATCATTTCGTGAAGTATTCGCGTGAACGGCGTTCCACCATGGAAAATTTTCTTCGCAACAGCATTCCCTATCTGAACTATACCAAGACCGTATTCCGCAGCCGCGGTCTTCCCGAGGATCTGGCCTATCTGGCCTATCTGGAAAGCGGCTATAATCCTTTTGCCGTTTCCCGTTCCAATGCCGTGGGCATGTGGCAGTTCATATCCTCTACGGGCAAGTCCTACGGTCTGCGTCAGGACTGGTGGATGGATGAACGCCGTGATCCGTACCGCTCCACCGAAGCCGCGGCCAGCTACCTTGCCCGGCTTTACGATATTTTCCATGACTGGCATCTTGCCGTGGCCTCCTACAACGGCGGCGAAGGCAAGATAGGCCGTGCCAAGGAAGCCACGGGCGCAAGCAGCCTGCATGAAATCATTCAGAAAAACGATACGCTTGATTACAAGTTGCAGCTGCGTGAGGAAACGGCTCTTTATGTTCCCCGTTTTCTTGCCATTGCCAAGGTCATGCGCAATGCCGATACTCTGGGCATACAGCCTGCCTCTCCGGATGACGACCATCCCGTGCTTCTTCCCGTGGCACAGGTAACGGCCAGACCCGCTACCGATCTGGTGGAACTGAGTCGTCGTCTCGGTATGAACTGGAAGGAATTTCAGGCCTACAATCCTCACTTGCTGCGCTCCATTTCTCCGGCCGGCAGTACGGCTACTCTCTACGTTCCCAGAAATAAGGAAGCCTTGGCCAGACAGCTTCTGAAGGGAACGGTTTCCGGTGCCGGATGGCGTTATTATACGGTGGCGCGTGGAGATACTCTTGCCCGGGTGAGTTCCCGTACCGGTGTTCCCGCGTCCGTCATCAGTCAGCTCAATCCCGGTAAACTCAAGCGCGGTCAGCGTCTGCGTCTGCCTTCCAACGGCAGAAATCTGCCGGCCGTGATTCCTGCCGCCCCCGTGCGCGATACGGCCGTTGCCTCGGCTTCCGTCCGGCAGTCGGCGAGGCGCGGTGATCATGCTTCCAGTGCCATTGCCGAACTGCGCGGTTCCCGTTCCGTTCAGCGTTCCGTCCCCGCCACCTACAAGGTCCAGAGCGGTGACACCCTGACGGCCATCGCCCGCAAGTACGACATGGATCTCGATGATCTCTATGCCGCCAACGGAGGCGCGGACAAGCTCGATACCTTGCGCGTCGGACAGGTCATACGTCTTTCGGGTCCCGTGCAGACGACGGTGGCCCGGGCGTCGGCACGCCGTTCTCCTGTTCCCTCTTCTCCGCGTCTGGCCTCGCATACCGTGCAGTCCGGAGAGACGGCCTACGCCATTTCCCGTAAGTACGGCATTACCTTTGATCAGCTCTGTGCCGTCAACGGCGGTGCGGAAGCCCTCGGCAGACTTGCCCCCGGTCAGGTCCTCAAGATTCCTGCCGGTGCAGGCACGGCCGTGGCGGACAATGCTCCGTCCCGCAAAGCCCCGGCCAAGGCGGCTCAACCTGCCCGCAAAAAGGCGAATGTGGCCGAGGAATACTGCGTGCAGAACGGGGAAACCTTGTGGAGTATTTCCCGCAAGTTCAACATGAAGCCCATGGAGCTTCTGGCTCTCAACGGCATGGATCAGTCCACCCGCGTCAGAGTGGGCGATACCGTCAAGGTCATTCGTAACAACTAGCAGAACCGAGGTTCGTCATGGGTTTTTTCTCCGCCGTTAAAAAATTCTTCACCGGAGGCGGTCAGTCCGGGGATGAGGCCGAAGTAAAGAAGCCGGCCGGGGTCCCCGAAGTTCCGCATGCCGGAGAAGCCGGTGAGTCTTCCGCCGGAGCACAGCCGGAAGAAGCGGCCGGGAGCCCGGCCGGAGAACAGAAGACGGTTTCTTTAGATGAGACCGGAGCCGCCGCTGAACCGTCTGAGAAAGCGTCTGTCACTACGACGGCGGAGGAAAGCGCCGTCAAGGCAGAATCCGCCGATACCGACGTCGAGACTGCCGGATCCGGATCCGAGACACAGGCAGTCACGCCGGAGCGTCCTGCTTTTTCCGAAGAGGAAGAAGCTCTGGCCCTGGCCCTTCGTCAGGCGGAGCCTCGTCTTTCCGCATGGTTGAATATCGTACTCGACGGAGTCGAGGATTCCGGAGACCTGCTGTGGAAACGCCTTTCCTTCCTGCTTCGCGCTTTGCAGACGCCGGAAGAGGAAGCCCGTGTCTTTCTGGATGACTTCCGCGGCTGGCTGGAGCGGATGGACTATCATTGGCTGGAGGATTTCCGTTCGGAACTTCAGTATCGTCTGGCACTTGCTCTCGACATGGAAGATGAGGAAGACGAGCGGGACCGGCTGTTCTCCAAGCTGCAGAACGGACTTGCCCGTACCCGTGCGCGTTTCGGTCAGGGACTTTCCGCACTTATTTCCGGTCATTCCGAACTGAATCAGGCTTTCTGGGACGAGATGGAGGAACTCTTCATCATGGCCGATATGGGGGCCGAACCTTCGCTGGCGCTGGTGCGTCGTCTGAAGGAGCGCTCCCGCGAAGAAGGTGTGACGACACCGGAAGGGCTCATGCCTTTGCTGGAACAGGAAGTGGAAGCCATTTTCAAGGCTCCTCGACGTATTGCCGCGGTGAATCCTCCGGAAGTCATTCTTATGGTGGGCGTCAACGGCGTTGGAAAGACGACCACCATCGCAAAGCTGGCGTATCGCGCCCGTATGCAGGGTAAGAAGGTGCTTATTGCTGCGGCCGATACCTTCCGTGCGGCTGCTGTGGAACAGCTGGAAGTATGGGCCAGGCGCATCGGTGCGGACTTTCATGCCAAGGGCATGGGCGCCGATCCTGCGGCCGTGGCTTTTGAAGCCATGGATCTGGCGCTGCGCGGCGGCTATGATGTCCTGTTCATTGATACGGCCGGTCGTCTGCATACCAAGTCGAATCTCATGGATGAACTGCACAAGATCCGCATGGTCGTGGAGCGCAAGCATCCCGGTGCTCCGCACCGTACTATTCTGGTCATCGACGCCACCACGGGACAGAACGCCCTGCAGCAGACGAAGATGTTCAAGGATACCAGCGGCGTCAATGAAATCATCCTCACCAAGCTCGACGGTACGGCGAAGGGCGGCGTGGCGCTCGCCGTGGCCAGTCAGTTCGAGCTGCCCATCACCTTCATCGGTCTTGGAGAAAAAATGGAAGATCTGCGGCCCTTTGATCCGCATGATTTCGCGCGTGCTCTGCTCGGAAGGGGGGACAACAGCACTGCTGTTGAGCACTGAGCAGAATTCGCACGAAACTGCGTCCTTTCCGTAAAACGGGAGGATGGCAGTTCCTAAGGGAGAGGGGGAATCCGTCAGGGTTCCCCCTCTCCTGCGTTTCGGGAACGGGCGGTTCCAATGCACGGACTATCGGCGGTCGTCGGACGAGATGCCGATTTTCGGAGACGGGGAAAAGTCCTGTGTCGTCCGGCGAAGGCGTGTCCGGAGAGCAGGGGAAAGGAATACTTTTGTGCAGCGTACGGATACGGAAAAGGCGGCTCTTCCGGGAGGGAAGAACCGCCTTCTGATGGTATCCGGCGGAGTTTATTTTGCTTTCAGCCAGAATTCCGCCACATTGACTTCCAGATCGTCGTCCAGATCGGCAATGCTGAACTGAAGACTGCGGCTTTCGATGGGCTTGTCGTTTTCATCCAGAAGGTCGATGACCATGGTATGTCTTCTGCCGGTGGCTTCACCTGTTCCGCTGTCGTCTTCCAGCAGGAAGACGGGTTCCTTGTTGTCGATGACGACTTCCACGGCTTCCAGAGCCGGGTGGCTCTGGCCGTCCTGTCCGGTGAAGGCATAGTTGCCGAGAGAGATTTTGTAGGTCTTGCCCTGGGTGTAGCACCAGACACCGAGAGCAATGAGCAGCAGGACGATGACGCAGTTGACGAGAATCTGTTTGAGAATCACATGCCTGCGGTTGGGGAGCTCTCTCATGCGGCACCTCCGGCCTGACCGCGCAGTGCGGCGCGGGCTCTTTCCTTGTCGGCATGGCGGCGCCAGGCATGCAGCACCAGGGCAAGGGAGATGATGGCGTAGCAGACGAATACGCGGAAATATTCGCCTATCTGCGCGTCGCCCACCAGATATTTGCCTGCCATGGGAGAGACGACGAACATGAGATGGAAGAGCAGAACGCCTGTGAAGACGTTGATGATGGAGGCGCGGGCCACGGTGGCGCCGCCCACGAGCAGAGAGGCTATGGCGAACACGCCGGCCTGTTCATGACTGTTGTAGGTGTTCAGCGTACCGACGTTCTGCAGGAAGATGATCTGTCCGTATGCAGCCAGTACGGTGGAGATCACAATGGAGATGATGCGGGTGCGCATGACGGGAATACCTGCGGAATGCGCCACGGAGAGATCCTGACCGGTGGCTCTCATGTCCTGTCCGAGCTTGGTTCTGCGGAACCACACGATGAACAGGCAGAAAACGCCGATGAGCAGGAAGGTGGCGAGCGGAATATGGATACCCATGATTTCCAGTTCTATGGCATTGTCGAGCGTGCCGCGGATATTGTCGAGATTGGTTACGTTGCGTATGCCGTAGCCGCGGGAGAGCACCAGTTCGGGATTGATGATGGGAACGAGGCTGCCGAATCCGTAGAGTACCGCAAGCTGGTACACACCGTTCATGAAGAAGCCGAGAATGTAGGATGTGACCATTTCGCGGCCGCGGGCCTTGTTGAGAACCACGCCGCACATCCAGCCGAAGAGGATGGCGAGCGGTGTGGCGATGAGTGCGGCGAGGGTCATGCCGTACAGGCCTGAGACGTTCCAGTCGCTGATGAAGATGAGGCCGATCTGTCCGGCCATGGCGCCGAGGACCATGCCGAAGTTGAGTCCCATGCCCGCCATGATGGGAATGAGCAGGGAAAGGACGAGAAAGGAGTTTCTGGCGAGTCTGGTGAGCATTTCCTGAATCAGATACTCGGCCGTGAACTGGGAATAGTAAATGCCGATGGAGCTCACCAGAAGAAAGACGATGGGCACCGCATTGCGCATGCAGAAGAGTTTGACGGCATTGCCGCCGGATGAGCTTTTCATGATCTTACCTTTGTCACACGGGTCAGGGCGTAGAGAATCATGCCGTTGGACACGATGATGCGGATGACTTCGGACATGTCGGTCTGCAGCATGCTGTTGATGACCGAAGG
>JAXVQY010000316.1:0-1608 GCA_037303805.1 bacterium
AAGGAAACAATTCTTTCCCCGAAAAAAACTCGTCCCTATCGCCTTTGCTTACCGGCCGGGCTCGTGCCACTTTGCATCTTAATGGCCAGCAAACCGATCTTGAAACAAGCTGGAATCTGGAAGAAAAACATTCCGAGACAGACAAGTTTCTGTGTCTGGCGCTGAACAAGCTGGAAATGCATCTTGAAGACAGCTCACTCTCCGGCAATATCCTGGCACAACTTCCCCTGGGACATCCGGTAGCCAGCCCGGGAGTCATGGAAAATATACTCGGCATAACGCCACCATTGCTGGATGGATCCCTGACGCTTCATATCCCTCGATGGACACCGGTCGCTCGTATTTCCGGACTGAACCTTTCCGGATCACCGCTGAAGCTTCACCTTGCGCTTTCATCCTCGGAGAAGCAAACGGTGAGCTGGCAGGGAAATCTGGCAAATTTCAGGATTCGATCTTCTCAAGGTGAATTTTCACTTAAGGGAATGAAAACTGAAATCGATATCAAGGACCTATGGAACAAACCGAAGTTCACCGCCACTGCCGGACTGGCCAGTGTGAAGACGCCTTCTGTTGCTCTGTCACACTTTAAAATCGACATCACTGGGAATCAGAAAGCTGTTCAAGGAAGCCTGCAAAGCCAGGGGGACATTCATTGCAACACCTTCATACACTGGAAACCTGGAGAATGGATACTGGATAAACTGGATGTCGAGCTTGTTCCTGCTGTTCTTGGACTTGAAGGAAATGTTCCGGCAGGCATACGTCTGAACACACCTTCAGTCATACGCTGTAAAGGTGACACAATATCCATTCCAGAACTCGATCTGGCAGTATTTCCATCCGGTCAAATCAACCTTTCAGGTACATATGCCACCAGGCATACTGATCTTTCAGCAAGTATCAGCAGTCTCGATCTTGCCAGACTGCGGCCTCTGTTACCGGAAATACCTTCCGGTACGGCAACCTGCCGGATCCATATGTCTGGAACACTGTCCAGACCAAAGGGAAATTTAAAGTTAAACTTTAAAGATATCCAATTTCCCGGGTCTTCCCTTCCCCCTGTCTCTGCCGAAATTACCGGACAAGTCGGAGTGTCCGGCAAAACTCGTCAGTTGGATCTTGTTCTCGTCGTTCCGGAAGAGACTCAAAAAGCTCTAGGCATAAGCACCTGCCATATGCTGCTGAGTGTACCTCTTACTTCTCCTGGTCAGGGAGTCGCCCTGCCGGACTTCAAACGACCTCTGCACGGGGAAGTTATTCTTGTCGGAGAACTCGGACAAATATGGAAGCTGTTGCCTCTGGCCGATCAGCGGCTTTCCGGACAGATCAATCTGACTTCTGAACTTTCCGGAACATTATTTGCTCCGGAGCTTACCATCCATACATCCCTGGATAACGGCCGTTTTGCCGATCTTGCGCAAGGTGTGGAACTCAGAGACATACGTCTGCGCCTCGACACCGACAAACTCAACATCGTGCGAAAATCGGGAGACAGGTTGACGCTGGAGCTCTCCGCCGGAGACGGTCGAAAAGGAACTGTTTCCATCACCGGATGGCTGAATCCCGAGAATTTGCAACTTTTCGTCAACGGGGAAATAAAACATCTTT
>JAXVQY010000317.1:0-6458 GCA_037303805.1 bacterium
AAGTTTTCGGGAACCCCCAGCCTAGCTGGGGGTTTTCTTTTAACCAAAAAGGCCCGGAACGTCATGTCGCGTCCCGGGCCGAAAATTTCCTGCCGTTGCCGAAGGTGTGTCAGATGGCAATGCAAGACCTGCCCATCAGGCACCTTTCACAGGGCGCGGACCGAAGATCTCCGTTCCCACACGGATGATGGTGGCGCCTTCTTCAATGGCCTCGCGGTAATCCCCCGACATGCCCATGGAAAGTTCCGGCAGCTCCAGGCCGAAGCGACGGACCAGCTCATCACGAAGTTCACGCAGACGGCGGAAGTAGGGACGAGCCTCCTCTCCTTCACCGCAACGCGGAGGCAGACACATGAGTCCGCGCACACGAAGCCCCGGCCCCTCGGCGACAATCAGCTGCTGCGTGAGAAGTTCCTCAAACAACGCGGGCAGCTCCGCGGGATGCACGCCTGACTTCTGCGGCTCCTCTCCGATATTCACCTGAATAAGCGTATCCTGGGTGACGCCTTCCGGCAGTCGACGCCTGAGAGCCCGGGCCAGCTCCGTTCTGTCCAGCGTATGCAGAAGCGAAAAACGCCCGGCCACTTCCTTGGCCTTGTTGGTCTGCACCGGCCCTATGGCATGCCAGCGTATGTCCAGACCGGCGAGTTCTTCCTGCTTGGCCCGGGCTTCCTGGATGTAATTCTCGCCGAAATCCTTCTGTCCGAGCCGACAGAGTTCGGCAATGTCCGAGGCGGGATGAAACTTCGACACCGCCACCAGGCGCACGCTGTCCTCTCCGCGCCCGGCCCTGCGTACCGTTTCGGACATCGTGTCCAGCACTCCTCTCCAGCGTTCTTCCAGCAACGTCATTTCGATCCAGCCTTTCGCCCTTCGGGGCGTTCATGATTCCTGCAGAAAGGGTCGCCCCCGGGCGACCCTCCGAAAAACTATTCCTCTTCCAGACCCAGATCGTGAAGCAACTCGGTATCTTCGGCCCAGTTGTCCTTGACCTTCACCCAGAGCTGGAGATGCACCTTGCCGCCGATGAGCTTCTGGATGTCGCGACGGGCTTCCGTACCTATTTCCTTGATGGTGGCGCCCGCACGGCCGATGACCATGGCCTTGTGCGAAGGACGCTGCACGAAAATGACGGCATGGATGACGGTCAGATCACGTTCCCGATCCTCTTCCCAGGCTTCGATATCCACGGCCGTGGTATAGGGTACTTCCTGACGAAGACGCTCGAACACCTTTTCACGCACGATTTCCGCGGCAAGAAAACGGGTGGGCGCCGTGGACAGCTGATCTTCCGGGAACTGGGATTCACCTTCAGGCATCATACCCACGATGATCTTTTTCAGTTCGTCCAGACCGTCCTTGGTCAGCGCGGACATGGGGAAGACTTCAGCCTTCGGGAAATACTCCTGCAACTTCACCAGAAGAGGCAGCATGCGGGACTTGTCGTGGAAAAGATCGACCTTGTTCACCACCACGAGCAGAGGACGCTCGTCTTCGACAAGCGCGTCCCGCAGAGACTGAATGTCGCGGTCAAGAAATTCCGGTCTGCGGATATAAAGTTCCGAATCGAGCACCAGCATGACGGCATGGGCCGCAGCCATGCTCTGCCAGGCGGCCTGACTCATCATTTTGCTCAGATGACCGCGCTGCTGCTGCCGGGAATGGTTCACACCGGGAGTATCCATGAAAATGACCTGCGCACCAGGCTCCGACATGATGCCGACCACACGGCTGCGCGTCGTCTGCGGTTTGGAGGTCACAATACTGATCTTCTGCCCCAGCAGAGCGTTGAGTAGCGTGGACTTGCCTGCGTTGGGAGGCCCCATGAGCGCCACCCAGCCGCAACGGTGTTCATTCTGTATTCTGGCCATATTATCTCCGATATATCAAAATATGCGGGCATGCTCCGCCGACCGGCAGAGGACGACCGCCTGATGGTGAAAAGGATTTTTCAGCTTGAACTACGCGGGGCTGAACGTCAAGAGTCTAGTGATGATCCTGCCCGGAAAGAGGACAGGATTCTTCAAGCCACGCACAGAATTCATCCATTTCAGGACCGTGATCAAAGCCCGTGATGTGTCCCATACCATGAGCGAGCAATCTTCGGGCATGTACCGTCACATCCTGGCCGTAAAGCACGCTTTCCCGCTCCAGAGTATCGGCGCTGAGAAAAAGCGTACCGAGTTCCCCCGCTTCTCCGGGAAAACTCAGAATATTGGTGGGACCGGAACAGCCGAGATTCCTGAGATTCACCGACGCGATGTCGCCGTCCCCGGCCACGATGAGCTGAACGGCAAGCTCCTCCTGCGCTTTTCCTTCTGTATCCTCTCCGGCTCGCGGTCCGTTGCACTGGCCGGGGAGCATCCCTGCCTCTCCAGCCGCCTCCCGCATGGAGGAAAGCCAGCTCAGCCATTCCCGTCGGCAGAACCGGCAGGGACGACGCATCTCCACCGTCAGACCGATCAGACGACTCATGCGTCCTTCTCCTGGCATCCGCCGTCTCCTTCCTCTCTGCTCTCTGCGGCATCGGCCGTTTTTTCCGCAGCCTCATCCTTTCTGCCGCTCCGGTTCTCAGAAGGAGAAGAAATCACCCACTCCGGACGCAGCTCTTCGGCTTCTTCCTTTCTGGATTCCTCAGGCTTCGGTCTGCTGCGATGGGGGTCCGGCTTTTCTTCGGGGTAGGCTATGCGCTGATGGAAAAGACCGGTGATGATACGCACGAAGCTGTCGATGAGCTTATTCAGATCGCGGAACGTCAGATCCGACTCGTCAAGCTGTCCTTCGGCATACACGCCTTTCACTATCTTGGTGACGTGAGCTCTGATGCGTGCCGGGGTGGGGTCCACCAGCGTACGGCTTGAAGCCTCCACGGAGTCGGCCAGCATGACGATGGCGGCTTCCTTGGTCTGCGGACGGGGGCCGGGATAGGAATAATCCTGAAGACGGGGATTCTCTCCCATCTGCAGCGCCTTGTTGTAAAAGAACATGGCTCCGCGCGTACCGTGATGCTGCACGATGATGTCGGTGATCTCCCGTCCGAGATGATACTCTTCCGCCAGTTCCGCTCCCTGCTTGACGTGGGAAAAAAGAATAAGCGCGCTCATGGCGGGAGAAAGCTTGTCGTGGGGATTGGGGCCGCCGAACTGATTTTCCACGAAATATTCCGGCCGGGATATCTTGCCGATGTCGTGATACAGAGCCCCCACCTTGCACAGCAGACTGTTGGCGCCTATGGCGGCCGCCCCGGCTTCCACAAGATTGGAAACGACAAGGGAGTGATGATAGGTGCCCGGCACCGTCATCATGAGTTCCTGAAGAAGAGGATGTTCCAGATTCATGAGCTCCATCATACGGAAACGTGTGGTGTAGCCCATGAGCATTTCCAATACGGGACTGAGCGCAAAGAGCAGAAACAGCGATCCCAGAGCATTGCAGGAAAGGGCCAGCAGAAGCACGGGCAGCTGCGCCCATGCCAGATGAATGAAGAGTGCGGCACCGAGCCCCGTCATGAGCATCCAGAGCAGCAGGGGGACGAAGCCCCAGACCACATCCTGCCGGTTCTGAGAACGCAGCACCAGCCACGTATTGGTCATGGACGACATGAAATAGAAAAAGAACAGCGCCATGTCGCCGCGGAAAATGACCGTGGCAAAGAACGAAAGCAGAAGTCCCACGGTACAGTAGCGACGCGCGGCGAAAATAAGTGCGGCAAGGCCCGTGCCGCCCGCAACGGGAAAAGCGAAGGCCAGAATGTGAGCCATGGAGGAAGAGGCCGTGGCCGTGAGCAGATACATGGTGCACCAGGCCGCACCGCCGAATACGACCAGAAGCAGAGCTATGAGGTTCTGATCCTTGGTTCTCAGCACCGTGCCCTTGTTGCCGCTCGGAGTGATGAAAAGCCCCAGCAGCAGAAAAAGACCCAGCACCACGCAGCCGCCGAAAACATGCCAGTCCACCAGACCGGGAGCGGCGCGGAACAGGGCCTGAAGTTTGATCTGCTGCTCATGCGTCACCATGTCGCCCGCACGCACCAGGACCTCACCGGTCTGCACCTTGTAGAATACGGGCTCGACCGCCGCGAGCATTTCCTCATTGCGCTGATTGGTCACTTCCTGATTCACGGCCAGGGTAGGCACGACCATGAGCGGCATGATTTCCTGAAGTACGACCTTGGTACGGGAATTGAGCTTTTCTTCGGAACGCAGCTTTCTCCCGAGCGACACACGGAACAGACGCAGATCCTTGAGACCTCCGGCCTGCGTGAGCAGCGTCTCGGTACCGCTGTCCAGATCGCGGACGATGACGGCATTGTCGGTATTGGCGATCTGCCGCATATCGGCAATGACGCCGTTGGAAAGCGTGGACTCCATCCAGGGAATAAGCGTATCCAGCAGGTATTCCTGCACATAGGAGGCGGCAAGCAGACGGAAGGCCGAGGCGGACACATCGGAAAGATGACGTTCGTTGAACGCTCGGCGCACGTTTTCAAGACCGGTATTGTCCAGTCCCTTTCTGTTGATGGCGTCGAGCAGACCGAGACTTTCCTCCCGGAAGCTCTCGAGAGCCTTCTTGTCGATGTCGAATACCATGGGCTGAAGCGCGAGCGCCCTGTCCCTGCGCAGCTGCGTGGCCTGCGGATCCTCCACAAGAAGATCCCGGTCGGAAACCACGTCGTGCGTCGCTATCTCGCCTGCGGGATACACCACCCGTGCCGTGCGACCGGGCTGCACCGCACAGAGCAGCGAAAGAAACAGCAGCGCAGCGGCCAGAGACAGAAGTCCCCAGTCATGGTGATGATGAAGAAACATGGAACGGGAATGTCCCAGAAGCTGGGAAACGCTTACCGGCGATATCTTCCTAGTTTTTTTCATAAATATCGTAGGCTTCCACTATACGGCCCACCAGGGGATGGCGAACCACGTCGGAACTGCGGAAATGATGGACGGCCACGCCGCGTACGCCCTCCAGGACCTTCAGGGCATGAACAAGTCCCGATCGCGTTTCGCCTTCCTTTTCCCCTTCGCGGAGAAAGGCCCTGTTGATCGGGGGAAGGTCGATCTGCGTGACGTCGCCGGTCACGACCACGCGGGAGCCGAAGCCCATGCGGGTAAGAAACATCTTCATCTGTTCACGCGTCGTATTCTGCGCTTCGTCGAGAATAAGAAAGGCGTCGTTGAGCGTGCGGCCGCGCATGAAGGCCAGAGGCGCCACTTCAATGACGCCGGACTCCTGCTTCTGGGCAAAGCCCTGAGGGCCGAGCATGTCGCTGAGTGCATCATAGAGCGGACGCAGATAGGGATTGACCTTGTCCTCCATGTCGCCGGGCAGGAAACCGAGCTTTTCCCCCGCTTCCACGGCGGGTCTGGTCAGCACTATCTTCTTCACGCGCTTGGCGGCCAGCATGGAAATGGCCATGGCCACGGCAAGATAGGTCTTTCCCGTTCCCGCAGGCCCCGTGGCAAACACGAGTTCGTTGCGGCGAAGCAGCTCCATATACTGACGCTGGGCCGTATTGCGTGCAATGATACTCTTGCGGGGAGAGACGATGACGCTCGCCTCACGGAACATTTTGCTTATGTCGGCCCGGGGATTGCGGAGAAGCTCCTCATAGCCCTGAAGCAGCTCCTCCCCGCGCAGGGTATGCCCGCTGCGAAGAAGCCCGTAGCCCTGAGTAAAAAGATTGAGCAGAAGTTCGCGCTGTTCCGGGCGAGGGTCGCTCACGGTCAGTTCCGTTCCGCGCGTCTGCAAATCCGCGCCGGAAGCGTCTGCTATCAGTTCCAGATGGGCATTCAGAGGGCCGAAAAGCTGGCTGGCCAGACCGGCATCGTCAAAGGCCAGCGTTTCCGCAAAGGACGATTTCACACGCATATCCTGTTTTTCCGTTCCGCCTCGGGACAGCGCCGTCGGCATAGCTTTCTTCCTTACGCCAAAAGAGGCAAAGAGTCCATAACCGCAGCTCTCTTCCGGAAAACACGCCGATACGGACCGGAAAACTCCTTTTCCCTTCCTGCCGGAAACAGCAGTCAGCAGGTCTGCAAAGATACAGTAATCGGAAGATGGCTGCACCTATTTTTCTTTTCATTGACACATTCTCGTAACAAAGCCCCTGAAGGCGCTGAACGGACTGTTTCAGCCTCCCGAAAAAATTTTTTCCTCTTCTTCTGCGACAGGGCTCAATTTTATAACTAACCGTCTGAACTGATGCATTTTAACGCTTATCCGGTAATAACTGTTATTTTTCTTCCCCCCCTTGTCATAAAAGAAAAGGGGTTTTACAATAGGCCCCGCTCTTAAGGATGAGCTCTTTATAACGAACAGTTCCGTCTCCTTCAGCAGAGAGACCGGAGGTAAAAATTTTTATGTCTTTTCCTGCGCTGAAAATCGGTGATCTGGTCGCCCGCACGCCTATTGTCCAGGGCGGCATGGGCGTCGGCATATCTCTGTCCGGCCTGGCTTCC
>JAXVQY010000318.1:0-2964 GCA_037303805.1 bacterium
ATCGGCATCATCAAGCTTGATTCCAGCTTCTCTCCCGTGCGCAAGGTCGCCTATACCATCGAAGCCGCCCGCGTGGGCCAGATGACCAACTACGACAAGTTGATCCTCGAAGTCTGGACGGACGGTTCCGTGACCCCTGAAGACGCCATTGCCTACAGCGCGAAGATCATCAAGGATCAGATTTCCGTGTTCATCAACTTCGACGAGCACATTTCTGACGAGAGTGGTCTTGGCGCCTGCGACAACGGGGAATTCAACGAAAATCTCTTCAAGAGCATCGACGATCTTGAGCTTTCCGTGCGTGCCACCAACTGCCTGCGCAGCGCTAACATCGCGCTGGTCGGCGAACTGGTGCAGCGTTCCGAAAACGAAATGCTCAAGACCAAGAACTTCGGCAAGAAGTCCTTGGACGAAATCAAGAACGTTCTTCTCGACATGGGTCTTGATTTCGGCATGAAGGTCGACTCCTTCGATAAGAAATACCAGGAATGGAAGAGGAAGCAGCACCATGAGGCATAGCAACTCTGGTAAGAAACTGAGCAGAAATCCTTCTCATCGTAAGGCTCTGCTTCGCAATATGTCCAAGGCCCTGCTTACGCACGGCCGGATTCGCACCACCGAGGTCAAGGCCAAGGAACTGCGCGGTGTGGTCGAATCTCTCATTACTCTGGCTCGTCGCAACGACGTGGCCGCCCGTCGCCTTGCTTACCGCGAACTGGGCAGCCATCAGCTCGTGCAGAAGCTGTTTGACGAAATCGCTCCTCGCTTCGCCGGTGTGCCCGGCGGTTTCACCCGCGTGGTGAAGCTGGCGATGCCCCGTCGCGGCGACTGCGCCCCGATGGCCATCATCGAACTGACCAAGCAGGCTGCGGAAGCTCCTGCCGAAGCTCAGGCGTAAGCTGTTTCTACATAGTGAATATGGGGGAGCCACTGCGGTGGTTCCCCTTTTTTGTTTTCCGTCCTCGGGCTTTTGCAGCCCCTTAGAGTGAAAGCTTCGTCCGTCTCTTCCGCCTGCTTGCGCAGCGGGACGATTACGGATAGGTATATCGGCGGGGATGATTCCCGCGGCTTCCAGCGTATTTCACGTTGAAATGCTTTCAGAAAGGATGCCTTCAACCTCGGTGGATGGTTATGAATCTGAGAAAACGTGTTTTTCTGGCCCTGGCTTGTGCCGTTCTGCTGTTTCCCTGTTCCGTGTTTGCCGCTCAGGCTCAGAAGTCGGCTCCTGCTCAGAAAACCGAAGCCGTTCAGGCGGCTCCGGCCAAGTTGAATGATTTTCAGCCGGATGATGCCTTCGTCAAGGATCGGCTTCTGCTTGACAGGCTGCAGTACGATGCCTTCCGTTATATCTGGGAACATACCTTCCCTGAATCCGGTCTGGCCTATGAGGACAGCCGCAACAAGGAAACGGGACAGGCGACCATCGGCGGTTCCGGTTTCGGCGTGGCGGCCATAGTCGTAGCTGCGGAACGCGGCTGGATCTCCCGTCAGGATGCCGTGCAGCGCATACTGACCATGGCGACGTTCCTGAGGGACAAGACGGACAGAAAGAATCTGCACGGAGCCTTTCCCCACTGGCTGGACGGTCGGACGGGAAAGACCGTTTCCTTCGGTGAACAGGATAATGGGGCCGATCTTGTGGAAACGGCCTTCATGATGCAGGGGCTGCTTATTGCCCGTGCGTATTTTTCTGCCGATAATGATCAGGAAAAGGCCCTGCGGGACTGTATTACCGAGCTTTGGCAGGATGTGGACTGGCACTGGTTCACCAGGTCGGAAAACAATGGTCTGTACTGGCACTGGAGTCCTACCGCCGACTTCGGCATGGGGATGAAAATCTCCGGTTTCAATGAAGCCATGGTGGCCTATGTGCTGGCTCTGGGTTCTCCGACTCATCCCATTTCCCGCGAAGCCGCACAGTTCTGGTATTCTACGGAGGAATATCAGCCCAAGACCGGCAACGGTTATACCATTGAAGCCGCCAACGACTATGCCGGTTGCATGTTTCTTTCCCATTATTCGTTCATAGGGCTGGATCCTCGTCGCATGGCCGATGCGCATGTTCGCCGCGGCTATATGGTCCGAAACATCACGCATACGCTCATGAACAGAGCCTATGCTCTGGAGTCGGCTCCGGTCGAGCATCAGTTCAGCGAGGGCTTCTGGGGGTTGACGGCCTGCGACATCAAGGGCGGCTACCGCTATCAGTCCGCGTATAATGAAGTCGGTACGGTTGCGCCTACGGCGGCGCTTTCTTCCATGCCTTACACGCCGGAATATTCCATGCGGGTTCTCTGGAATATTTATGACAACTACAAGGACAAGATGTGGGGGCCCTACGGTCCTTATGATGCCTTCAGCCTGAAGGACAACTGGTTCGACAACAGCTATCTCGCCATTGACCAGCTGCCCATCGTGAGCATGGTGGAGAACTATCGCAGCGGTCTTCTGTGGTCGCTGTTCATGAATATTCCCGAAGTTCAGGAAGGCCTTGCCCGTATGGGGGTGCAGCCTCTGCCCGCCGCCAACGGTTTTCCGAATGTTGTCGTCCCGCTGAAGAAAACAGAATCCGGCTATGAAATGGATGCTCTTGATCTTCGTCGTCATCCCGATACAGGACTGTATACCATTCCCTACAGCTGCGAGAAGGACGGCGTGGTTTTCTTCACCCTGGAAGATGCCTCCGGCAAGGTCATCAAGCAGTTTACCCGGGAGGGCCGCAAAGGGGATAATGTTCTGGAATTTGCCCAGTTCATGCCTGTCAGTCCGGAACCGTTGCAGTTGATCATGCACATTGCCGATCTGACTGCGGGACTGCCCATCCGCCTGAACTGATGCGCTGTCCGGCTTTTTGGCCGTAATCCGCGCATATCTTCTGCCGCCTCTGTCCGGAATTTCCGGATGGAGGCGGCTTTTTTGGTTAAAAGAAAACCCCCAGCTAGGCTGGGGGTTCCCGAAAACTTA
>JAXVQY010000319.1:0-4890 GCA_037303805.1 bacterium
TTCGCAGCAGTTTTGCTCTATAATGTCTCTCAGACGGGTACGGGAACTTTCACTGAAGCGAGGGGCACAGGTCTGGATTCTGATTCGCTCGGCCGACTTTACTTTTTTTGAGCCTGAGCGAACGGATAATTGAGACTTGAGCAGTTTTTCGTAAAGTTTTGAAAATTTTTTATGGGTAATACTTCACAAGTGAAGAGAAAAAGGCTATTGTGCAATTAATAATTTTTTAATTTGCCTGAACGAGCTTGACAGAAGAAACGCATGTGGCTATTAGACCGGGACAACGTTTTCCACCTTTATTTTTTAGGAGAAAGTGTCATGGATATCAAGCGTATTCTTGCATGTTTCGCTGTTGCGGCCCTGTGCTTTACCGGTACAGCCTTTGCTGCTGAAAAGGCAAATCTGAACAGTGCTACTGAGGAAGAACTCGCCGCCGATCCCAATATCGGTCCCGATCTGGCAAAGAAGATTGTGGAATATCGTGAGAACGTGGGCGACTTCACCAGCTATGATGAGCTGAAGGAAGTGGAAGGTATCACTGATACTAAGATCAAGCAGATCAATGAACACTTCGAGATTGAGGGCGTTGCCAGTTTCGACTGCAACTGCTAGCTCTTTTTGCGTTTTCAGCGCATGAATTTGCTTTTATAATTCCGGGATTTCATTGGGAAATCGTTACATTTTTGGCAGGAGTGGCCGGAGCGGCGCAGAACGTTCCGGCCGTAATTGCCTGTCAGGCCGGAATTAATTATCCAAGGAGTTCCTATGAACATGAGTGCTCTTAAGGGCCTCGGCAAGCTGTCTCTTGCTCTGCTGCTTGCCGCCAGCCTGAACGGAGTAGCTCTGGCCGGAGTGGCGCCTGTCGAAGGCAGTGCTGCCATGAAATCTCCTGCCAACAACGCCGCCGTTGTGGCCAAGCTCATCGGTCTCGTGAATAATCGTCACGAGAAGACTCTGCTCGGCCTTGAGCGTACCATCAACGACGGTATTGTCATTCGTCAGAGCTACATCAAGGACGGAAAGATTATTATTCCTTCCGAAGGTCTGTATACCACTGCACGCTCGAGCAACTGGTATCCTTTTGATAATGAGCCCATCACCATGGCCGGAGAATCCTACCGTGTCATCGTAGACCGCTATGTTCGCGACGTCATTCGCGACGTGGTCATGAAGAAGGGTGACATCATCACCAGCAATGCGGACAAGTCCCGCGGCTGGGAGCTTTCCTCCGTGGAAGGCTGGGAAACCTACGGTCTGGCCGACGGTAAGGAAGCCGTTTTCAAGGTTGTGAAGACTACCGGCAACTACTACGGTTCCACCTTCCCTGTGAAGGTCGGCACCAGCATCGGCAATGACGCTGCCGACGGCTCTCTGGTGCATGGTTCCAAGCAGCCTGTAGGCCACACCGTGCCTGACGAAAAGAATAATCTGTCCCGCTTCGACTACGGCAGCAACGTTTCCAGCGTGGGCCGTACCTATGTCGTCGTAGACAAGATTGACGCCAACGATAACGTTCATGTCCGCGAACTGGCCACCGACAGCTGCACCGACATTTATATGTCTCCTGCGAAGCCTGTCGTCGGTACGTACGGCAACAATGATACGTTCAAAGTCGGCGATGCCAGCGTGGCAGTCAAGAATATCGGTAAGGACAGCGTGGAAGTTGCCATCACCGACAAGGCCGGTACTGTCACCACCAAAAAACTCTACATCGACTCCAAGAATGCCAAATGGCTTATGCAGTCCATGGTGGAGCGCGACAAGTGCTATATCGTCTCCAAGGACGGCAAAACTCTTGTTCATCTGAATATTCGCCCCGGCAATCCGTTCAAGAACGGTAAGGTTGAACTGGTTGCATACTCTGATGTCATCGACGTGCAGAATGGTTCCGACTGGCCTGCTGACCCGCGGTTCCTGGCACGTCCCGAGACCTGAGCTACCTGCACCTATCCGCACGAAGTCATGATCGCCAACAAGGAACCGATCATACTCGACGGCGGAGCCAACAACGTGTTTGTTGGTCCTAATAATCAGTTCAAGATCGTTATCGATGAATTTGACGGCAAGACTGTGAAGGCTTGGCATGTCGAGACCGCTAAGGCCAAGACTGGCAACCTCGCAACTCGTGCCCAGGGCAAGAACATTGACCTTGTCGTCGGCAAGGCATGCCGCTCTACTGTTCATTTCATCAGCCGCTGGTACGGCAAGATGTACGATGAACAGCTGAAGGGCATGGACGTGTTCAAATAGCATCGTTCCGGCACGGGAATTCTGCGGTTCCCGTGCCTTTTTTTCTCATACGCCGTTGAAGCATGCATCCGTATTTTGCATGCATGTTTCAACAGAAGAGCCAGGCCGGTGTCTGGCTTTTCTTTCCCGAGCACACCTGATCACAATTGCTTCACCGAACAGACGACAGCTCCCAAGGTCTGCCTATTCCCGTGGGCCAGTAAAGAAAATGCGGCAGGGCTTTTTGTGGAACGACGGATTTTCAGGCAGATTCGTCGATCACTGCGGAACCGACGTCGGGGACGGAACTGTCCGAGCTTTCAAGTAAGAGCATTTTCCCGCTGCGGAACGGACAGCCCCTGCACGCATGTCTGCTTCTGTTCGAATGCTGATCCGGAGTGTCTCTTCGGCAGAGTATTTTCTGCTCAACATGTTCAACAGGCAGGTTTATCATGCCCGAAGGTTACTCACGAAGAAATTTTCTTAAGCTGAGCGCAGCCCTGCTCGCGGGCGGGGCAGCCATTGCCAATCCCGGCAAGGCTCGTGCCATCGGCTACGTTCCTCCTAAAGGCGGGGCGATAACGGAAGTAAAGGGCTATTGTCCTTTCTGTCAGGTACGCTGCACCTATACGGCGCGAGTGCAGGATGGAAAAATCCTCAGCGTCACCGGTGACAGGAACAACCACTGGACGGGCGGAGCCATGTGCCCGAAGGGCATGTCCATTCTGGAACTCATGGACAGCCCCTTCCGCATTACGGAACCCATGTATCATGAGCCCGACGGAAGCTGGCGCAGAATCACCTACCAGGAAGCCGTCGACATGGTTGTCGAGCGCATGAAGGCTGTACGTGACAAGTACGGAGCCAAGGCGGGCAACCGCGTTGCCCTTACCATGCCTCTCTGGGATTGCTTGGAATCGGAAATAGCAGCGCTCATGGCGCTGCGTACGGTGGGCAGCGTTCAGGCCATGCCCCCCGGTGAAACCTGTGTTTCCACGGCTTCCAACATGCTCGGTCTCATGCTTGGTGTGAACAGCGGCTCCACTCAGGTAGATGAACTGCCAAAGGCGGAAACTCTCGTGCTGTGGGGGGCCAACGTCAACGACCTGTATCCTCCTTATACCCGCTGGATCAAGGCTGCTCATGACGGGGGCACGAAGGTTATTTATATCGACCCACGTCGGACCCGCACCAGCCTCTGGTGTGACACTCAGATTCGTCCTCAGCCCGGCACGGACGGCATTCTCGCCCTCGGTGCCATTCGCTACATTCTGGAGAAGGGGGCCTACGACGAAGAACGCGCCCGCTTCCAGATCGAGGACTTCGAAAATCTTGCCCCTCAGACCGAAAAGTTCACACTGGACTATGTCGAGTCCATAACGAAGCTTTCCAGAGAAGAAATCGTCGCCTTCTATGACGCGCTTGCCGCAAGCCGCAGAACGATCATCTGGATCGGCGGTTCTCTCTCCCGTCAGACTAACGGCATCACGACCGACAGAAGCATTATCCTTCTGCAGGCACTGCGCGACAACCTCATAGGCGAAGGGAAGGGCATGCTTACCTTCCAGAGCGGAAAGCCCGGCGGCGGCGAGGAATTGGTGGAGCACTTCTTTGGTGAAAACAATACACCGAAGATGAACTTCCGCCGTCTGCGCTTGGCCATGGAGAAGAAGAATCTTGACATTCTCTTCCTCAATTCCAGCTATCGCCGTAATCCCGATGCGCTTGGTGTACGCAAGGCCATACAGAAGGTTCCCTTTGTTGTGCACATGGGCTTCTTCCTCGATGAAGAGTCCGAAGTTTCCACGCTGTTCATTCCGGCCACCTTCGGTCCGGAAAGTCAGGGCTGCGGTTACGGCAACGAAAATCAGGTGGCCTGGCGTGAAAAAATCGTTCAGGCTCCCGGTTCCTGTGTTCCTGCCTGGCAGTTCTATCGTGACATCGGCCTCAAGCTTGATCCCGAGCACTATCCTAACTTCAAGGACCCCGAAGAGATCTGCCGCATGCTTCAGGCCAAAGTGCCTTCCTGGAAAGGCATCACCATGGAACGCATGCGCAGATCTTCCACGGTGACTTGGCCGCTTTATTCCGAGGGCGAAGAAGAACGTAAGGGGACCGTGTTCACAGAAGGCAAGCTTCTGACTCCCACGGGCAAGATGACCGTGGTCGACAGAGTCTTCGGCGGCATCGACCGTTGGGATTACCCCAAGGGCCATCCCGCCGGAAAGGACGGCAAGAAGGACTTTCCGCTTATCCTTACCCAGGGCAAGCAGCTCTGGCACTGGCAGCAGACGCTTACCAACTTTGCCAGATCCATGGCGCAGTTCTCGAACGGCCGCTTTGTTCAGGTCAATCCTAGGACGGCAGGAGAGCTCGGACTGAAGCAGGGCGATCGTGTCATGCTTGAGACCACCATGGGCGGCATTGAATGCTGGGTCGACGTTACGGAAAATGTGCTCCCAGGGGCCGTGTTCACGCCGGCCAACTGCTGCCGTACCACGCCGCTGAAGGAAAACCAGAGCGAATCCATCTGCGATATCCTCCCGAATTACTGGGACCGCATTTCTGCGCAGCACAACTGTACGGGATGCCGTCTGAGAAAAATATAAGAGGTGAGTCATGGCTCGATATGTCATGGTCATTGATTCTGAAAAGTGCATG
>JAXVQY010000320.1:0-2406 GCA_037303805.1 bacterium
CGGCGGCGTGGGCGCCACCTGGGCCGTGCTCACCTTTCCCGATCTGCCCATGCCGCTCATGCTTTCGCTCATGCTCCTGTGCGCCGCCGTCGCGGGCGGTCTCTGGGGCATGCTGCCCGGCCTGCTCAAGCTCAAGTTCGGGCTGAACGAAATCATTTCCACGCTCATGCTCAACTACATCGGCATCGAGTTCATGCGCTACCTCGTCTACGGTCCCTGGAAGGATCCCGGCAGCATGGGCTTTCCCATGACCGCCATGTTCCCCGACGAGGCCATATTCCCCGAAGTGCTCGGCTCCGTCCATGCCGGACTCATCGTCTGCGTGCTGGCCGCCGCGGCCGTTTCCGTGTTCCTGCAGCGCACCCGCCTCGGCTTCGAACTGTGCGCCGCGGGTGAGAATCCCCGCGCGGCACGCTACGCCCGCATTCCCTACGGATTCCTTCTCGTCTTCGTGCTCACCGTCTCCGGCGCCCTCGCGGGCATGGCAGGCTGCGTGGAAGTCTCCGCCACCTTCAACAGGCTTCAGCCCAGCCTCTGCACCGGCTACGGCTACACCGCCATCGTGGTCGCCTGGCTCTCCCGCCTGCGCACGCCTTCCATCGCGCTGTTCTCCATCTTCCTGGCCGGGCTTCTCGTGGGCACCGACAACCTTCAGGTCGACATGCAGGTGCCCGCAGCCTTCGGCGGCATCCTCGAGGGCTTCATCCTGCTCTGCGTGCTCGCCGGACAGTTCTTCTATTCCTATACCTTTGTAAGAACCGGTCGTCGGCAGGGAGGTGCGGCATGACCTGGGATATCTTCGTCGCGCTCCTGGCCGCCACCGTCCTCGCCGGAACGCCCCTTCTGTACGCCACCATGGGCGAACTCATCACCGAACGCTCCGGCGTGCTCAATCTCGGCGTGGAAGGCATGATGATCATGGGCGCCTTCTTCGCCTTCATCGTGGAGTTCAAGACCGGCAATCCCTGGCTCGCCGCCCTGGCCGCCGGTCTCGGCGCCGCCTGCCTCGGGCTGCTGCACGGCGTGGTCTGCCTCGTGTTTCAGGGCAATCAGACCGTCTCCGGCCTTGCCCTCACCATCTTCGGCGTGGGCCTTTCCGACTATCTCGGCACGCCCTTCATCGGCGAGAAGACCGTGGGCTTCCAGCCCTTCGACATCCCCTTCCTCTCCGACATCCCCGTGCTCGGTCCCGTGCTCTTCCAGCACGATCCGCTGGTCTATGTTTCCTATCTCCTGCCCTGGGCGGTCATGTGGTTCTTCCGCCGCACCTCCCTCGGGCTCGCTCTCTGCGCTTCCGGCGAGTCGCCCGAAGCCGTGCAGGCCGCCGGTCTCGATCCCGTGCGCATGCGCTGGCTCGGCATTGCCGCGGGCGCCTTCCTCGTGGGCCTGGGCGGCGCCTATCTTTCCCTGTGCGCCACCCACATGTGGACGCACAACCTCACCGCGGGCAAGGGCTGGATCGCCGTGGCCCTCGTCATCTTCGCCTTCTGGCGGCCGCGCCGCGCCATCCTCGGCGCCTATCTCTTCGGCGGCATCATGGCCTTCCAGCTCCGTCTTCAGGCTCTGGGCACCACCATTCCCTCTTCGCTCATGATGATGCTGCCCTATGCGCTCACCATCCTCGCGCTGCTCTTCTCCTCGGCCAGAGGCAAGGGCCGCAGCGCTCCCGCCGCCCTCGGCGAAAACATCTCCCCGGAGGCCTAGCGGGAACCTGTCGGCAGAAAATCGGGCCGCCGCCGCGCCTTTCTTCAGCCATGCGGAGAGGGCGCCGCGCTTTACGGCGGCAGGGCAGGGGGACGGGTCCCGTACAGGGGACTTGCAAGTCAGCCGTTTTTCGGTGAAAATCTTGTGAATAATCAGTGCCTTCCCGGTAACAAGGCGCCGAAACCGAGGATATCTTCATGCTGACTTCCAGAGACATGCTTACCGGGCTCCCCATGATCACGGCCGCGGCCTTCTTCATGCAGATGCTCGATTCCACCATTCTCAACACGGCTCTGCCCTCCATCGCCGAGGCCATGCACCGTTCCCCGTTCTCCATGCAGCTTGCCGTCATCAGCTACGCGCTGACCGTGGCGCTGCTCATCCCCCTCAGCGGCTGGCTGGCCGACACCTTCGGCACCCGCCGCGTCTTTCTTTCCGCCGTGGGCATGTTCGTGGCCGGTTCCGTGTTCTGCGCCATGTCCGTTTCCCTGCCGTAGCTCGTCGCCGCCCGCGTGATGCAGGGCGTGGGCGGCGCCATGATGGTGCCCGTCTCCCGCCTCACCCTCATGCGTGCCTATTCCCGCGAGGATTTCGTCCGCGTGTTCAATTTCATCACCATCCCCGGTCTGGTCGGGCCGGTGGTCGGACCCATCATCGGCGGCTGGCTCGTCACCTACGCCTCGTGGCACTGGATCTTCCTCA
>JAXVQY010000321.1:0-6415 GCA_037303805.1 bacterium
GAGGATCGGTTTCCGTAGCCTGTCCCGCACCACGCTGGTTGTCGATGAAAAATCCCGCACACTGTATGGTCCAGAACATCATGCCCACGAGAAAGCCCATGAGCATGCCCAGAAAAACTTCCTTGGCGATAAGAACCCCCAGGTGCAGGCCGGAGGCCAGCGAGAGGCCCTCCCATACCGGAAGCTGCCCGAGAAGCATGGGATGCAGAATCATGTAGCATGCCAGGACGATCGTGAAGCGCAGCTGTCCCGTCAGGAGCGTCCCGCCCATGAACGGAGCCGTCTGCACCAGCATGAACAGACGCGGCGTTCCCAGAAGAAACGCCAGCAGATGTTCCTGCGGTGAAAATCCCCAGAATAATCCGGTATCCAAACTTCCGCATCCCCGGATGCACCGCTTCCGCCGTGCTGACGGCACGACTCCGCATCCTTCGGTTTAGTTGTATGAGTCCGGGACTCCTTCCCGCTACAACAGATAAAAACGGGTAAAGATCTCATCCGCATAACGGAGTATCTCTCCCGACATCCAGCCACCCAGAAGAAACAAGGTCAGGACCACGGCAATCAGCTTCACTCCGAAAGTGAGCGTCTGTTCCTGAAGCTGCGTCACGGCCTGCACAAGACTGAGAACTATACCTATGACGGAGGCAATGACAATGGGCGGCAGAGAAATCACAAGCACCAGGTAAAGAGCCTGCGAGGCATAATCCATGGCAATGCTGTTCATGCCCGTTCCCCTCTTATATTCTGATGCGGCTGACGGGCTGCACGGATATTTCCGGCGTCACTTCCTGATATGCCATGACGGGCAGCTCATAATACTTGCCTTCGATGAGCCTGCGCACATAACGGCGTATGTCCATGGAAGCCATGAGGACAGGCTTCTGAGTACTGCCCTTATACTTGCCGGCCGCATCGCCCACGGCCTTGATGATGCGCTGCGAGGTATCGGGATCAAGAGAAAGAAACGCTCCGGCGGACGTCTGCCGTATGGCCTTGCGCACCGTTTCCTCCAGAGACGGATCCATGAGAATGGCGGGGAGCATGTTCTGACCTCGCGAATACATGTAGCTGATCTGCCGCTTGAGGGCGCTTCTTACGTATTCGGTCAGCATGACGACGTCCTTTTCCTTGGGACTCCATTCAATGAGCGCCTCGAGTATGCTGCGCAGATCACGTATGGAAATCTGTTCCTGAACAAGGCGCTGGAAGATCTCGGCAATGCGCTGAACAGGCAGAAGCCTCGTCACTTCTCTCACCAGATCGGGAGCACGTTCCTCCATTCTGTCGAGCAGATACTTGGTCTCCTGCATGCCGAGGAAGCTCGAGGCATGCCGGGAAAGCAGCAGGGAAAGGTGATACGCCAGTATGCGGGCATGCGGCATGCAGCTTATGCCGGCCTGCTCCAGGCGGGGCATGTCGGCCTCGGAGACCCACAACGGATCCACGTCAGGCAGGAAGGGATCTCCTTCATGGCAGGTGACGCCCAGAAGATCCAGATTCACCTTTTTCTCCCGCACGATGACCATCCCCTTCTCCAGCTTGCCTCTGGCCATGGGAATTTCATTGAGATTGAGCACATATCCCAGGGAAGGCAGAGAAGGATTGGGACGGATGTTGATGCCGGGGAAAGGAACGCCGAGATCGAAATACAGGGCACGGCGAAGATTGGAAAGCTCCGTATTGAGCGAGTCATAGTCCATGGATTCCCCTATGTCCGGAGCAATATCCAGAATAATGGGAATCGTAGGAGAAAAATCATCCTGAGGACCGGAAGCGGAACGCGGCTTCTTTTTCTCCGCGGCGGGAGCCAGAGAGCGGGCAAGTTCCGCCTTGCCGTCCGTCTTTTCCGGTGCCGAGGCAAGACGCTCCAGAACATAACCGAAGCCGCCCACGGCAAAAGCCAGAGTAAAGAGCTGAGGCTTGGGAAAACCGGGAATGAGCGCAAAGAGAAAAATCAGCGCACCGGCCATCTGCAGCGCCTTGGGCTGACCGAAAAACTGCTGTCCGACCTGGGCTCCCACGTTGTCGCCGCTGTCGCCGGACCGGGTGATGAGTATGCCGGCCGATATGGAGACAAGAAGAGAAGGAATCTGAGAAACCAGTCCGTCGCCGATGGTCAGAATGCCGTAGGTGTGCATTGCCTCACCGGCCGTCATGCCGTGCTGGGTCATACCGATGATGGTACCGCCGACGATGTTGACCACGGCAATGATCATACCGGCAATACTGTCGCCCTTCACGAACTTCATGGCGCCGTCCATGGCGCCGTACATCTGACTCTCCAGCTGAACGCGGTTACGACGTATCTGAGCTTCCTCCATGTCGATGACGCCGGCACGCATGTCGGCGTCGATGGACATCTGCTTGCCCGGCATGGCGTCCAGAGTGAAACGCGCACCCACTTCCGCCACGCGCTCCGCGCCCTTGGCAATGACGAGGAACTGCACGATGGTCAGAATGATGAACACGACCGCGCCCACCACGAAATTGCCGCCCAGAGCGAAATCGCCGAAGGTGAAGATGATCTCACCGGCATCCGCCTGCAGCAGAATAAGACGGGTGGTCGTGATGTTCAGGCCCACACGAAACAGCGTTGTGAACAGCAGCATGGTCGGAAAGGACGAGAAATCCAGCGCCGTCTTCACATACATGGACATCATGAGCATGAGAAAGGACAGCGTCATGTTCACACCGATGAGCGTATCCACAAGGGGCGTGGGCAGCGGCACGATCATGAGCGCCACCACGACGACCAGCAGCATGACCATGGCTATGTCGTTGTGTCGGGTCATCAGCCTGACCCCGAGCGAGGCCTTTTCCATCAAGCTCATGGACGCTTTCCTCCACCGGCAAGAAACAGATATTCATCCAGAGCCGCGCGGGCTTCTTCCTTCCGTCCCTCCAGCCAGAACGCCTGCGCCTTCATTAAATAAAGCACGTTCTGCCGGGATGAGAGCGTTGCGCCTCCCATGGCTTCGCGCAGAGCCTCCAGCGCCTTTGCTCCGTTTCCGGCACTGATGGCCACGGCCGCCGTCCCCGCAAAAGCCAGCCTGTCGGGATTGTCCCGGGAAGAAAGCGCCGTCAGCGCCGCATAGATTCTTCCGGCCCTGTCCTCCTGCCCCATGCGCAACATCATATAGGCAAGAACATGGAGCGCCCGACGCTGCTCAACCTTCAGACCAGCCACATCAACCTCCTATCATGAGGCCGAGGTACGCCTGAAGAAGCTGCCCGTTCTGCAGAAGCGGCACAAGCTCCCGGGACAACATTTCCTGAACCGCCGGATCCGTGCTGTCTCCCAGATCGCTCACACAGGACTGCAGCGTATCGGAAAACATTTCAGGACTCAGCATGGAGCCGTCGCCGACATCGGGACAAAGGGCTCGTTCCATGAGCTGCCATGTATTGTTCGGTGCATAAAGTTCATCAAGACCGGGCTCATTCAGCGCATTGGAAGCAAGCTCGCGGGCACGGGGCAGATTCCCGGGCTCGGGCATGTCCATGACATTCTGAATGCCCAGAGAGGTATCAAGAAGATTGACGGCTGACGGCATGCTCATGCTCCTGTCGTATCAAAGAAAACCATGAAATAACGTCCTCATATATCGTGCAGCAGATCGGACAGAAAGCGCAGCGCGTTCTCGAGCCCTGCCGCAGTGACGGCTGTCTCCGCCATCCGGGTGAGCAGCACGGCCTTGCCGGAAAAGGCTCCGGCCGAAACCGGCATGGGAAGTCCCCGCCTGTAGTCGCACAGCTCGAGAAGACGTCGTATCTCGCCGTCGTCATGCGCCGGAAGAGGCACGGCGACATAGATCAGCAGCTCCTTCCGTCCCTGATTTTCCGACCGCTCCAGATAAAGACTGCCGACGTTCTCTATATCCAGACGGGCAACTCCTTCCGGGGAAAGGGACAGGTGCTCAAGTCCCAGTCTGCGTCCGAAGGCCTCGATTTCATAGTCCAGCATGTCTTCTATCCTTCCTGGGTTGCAAGATATTCGTCTTCACGCTCAACAGCCTTGTCCACGGCCTCCTGCACGGCATCGAGAATCTTCATCCGTCCCTGCTCATCGTCGAAAAGCGCGGTGGGAAACTTTCTTGCCGTACTCAAAAGCTCCTGCAGAAACAGCACTTCCCTTTCTATATCAGGCGCTCCTGCCTTGGCAAGAATACCGTCGATCTGCGATGCTCCCACAAAACGCTTGTCCCGCAGATTCACGATTTCTCCGAGCAGGCCCAGGGCCGTAAGTCCGTTTTTGTCCTGATGCACGCCATGAACCTTCTCCCAGCGGTCCATCATTGTCTCACACAGGCGGTAGGCGCTCTGAGTCAGGCGCACCTTGCCCAGAGAAGCATGCACACTTTCCAGATGTCTGAGACCCATGCTCGGCGTGTCTGCAGCCATGTCCGCGCTGAGCGCGGAAAAAAGAAAGTCCATGGCCTTTTCAAAATCCCCGCCGTATTTCTCAAGAATATGGGAAAAGACTTCGTTCACCGAAGTAAAATCACAGACCGTCCGGCGGTAGAAGTCCCGCATTTCATCACTGCCGCCGAGTTCCCTGTACCCGGCAGCGGCAAGCGCACCCTGGATGCCCGCACGGATGGCAGGGCCTTCCTGCTCTTCCATCTTTGCAAGGGCCGCATCCACGTCCCTGCGCAGCTGCTCATCGGCACCTTCTCCGCGCAGTTCGTCCTGCATCTGCCTGAGAGCAGCCCAGGCATCGGAAGGATCGGGAAAATACTCCCGGACCTTATCCAGAGCCCGACGGGAATCGGCGCGGCTGCGAAGACTGTCCCGCATCTGATTGAGCTGTTCGCTCTTGCCCGCCTCATGCATCAGTTCCTGATAAAGTCTGACCCGTTCCTCTTCCGACTTTTTTATCTTATCGCGTTCCCTGCGCTCTTCAAGTTCGAAATCATCCGTTGTATCGGCAGAAAAAGACAGTTCTTCCGCAGCATCGGCTAAAAGAGACTCCGGCGAAGTCTGCTGCACAACGGCATTTCCCATAAAGCTCCCTGTAACGGAAGAGCTCTCCACATGACTGACATGCTCCCCCGCACGGAAAGTACCGGATATGGAATCAATGGACATTATAGGTACTCCTGTCTGCAAGCATTTATGCAAAGATCATGCCACAAGGCATTCCGTGGAGCCGAATCCGTCAAGAACATTTGCGATTGCAACCAACCTGCGGCTTTGTTAGTATGTCGAAAACTCAGGTGCGTGGCAACTCTTTCCTCCATCTGCCAAAAAAATTGGCACATTTCTTAGAAAAAAATGTTCCCGCCCTGCTCTCTTGCCCCCCTCGGGCCGTCATCCATTTTGGCACGCTTCTTGCATATTACTCGGTAAAACCACAAAAACGCAAAAAGCGATGTCTACATCCAAGGAGAACATCATGTCGTTTACGGAACAGGATCTGAAAAATCAGAAGCAGGAAATTTCCCGTCTTTCCGAAGAGCTTTCCCGTCTCAACTCCATATTTGCAGAACAGAAGAAGACCCTCGGCCTTGATGCGGATCAGCCCGTGACCATCGATCAGGCGGAAATCACGCCGGAACTCGAACATGCCATGGCCGACGCCGCGGAACGCGCCAAGCGCGAAGGAGAAGCCAGAGCCGCTCAGGCAAAGCTCTCTTCCGGCAGCGGCAGCACCTCCACGGCATGCCGCGGACGCCGCGGAGCCGTCCGTATCTGACCCATCCCCTTCTCTCCTTTCAACACCACGAGCCGAACATGTCCCAAGTCAACAACGATACTTCTCTGTCCTCCATCATGGACACCATCGACCTCGGCCCCACCGGCAGCGTGCAGATGATGTTCGCCAAGCTCCAGCTCGCCCAGTCGGAAATCTGCAAGTCTCAGGCAGAAGACTACATGAAGCAGATCGAGGAAATTCAGGATGAGCAGGAACTGTGCGCCGAAATGATCGAAGAGGCCAGAAAACTCCAGAACGACGCCAAAACCAAAAATACCGCTACCGAGATGCCTGCGGATATGATCGAGTTTTTCAACTCCCGCGGCCTCTCCTTCGATCTGACGGGAACCTATGAAACCCACAATGCCGACGAATGGGATTACAACATCAAATCCCTGACCAACTACCAGGAAACCATCGGCAACAAGACGCAGACACTCATGGTCTACCTCCAGGACTTCATCGGCCAGTACAATTCCTATCTGCAGGGCGCGAACACCCAGATCTCCAACGCCAACCAGACCCTCACCAATCTCGCCCGCGGACAGTAAAAGCGTTTTCCCGACCGAAGCAGAACGGAATTCGAGACGTACCGTCTCTTCACAAAATTCATTTTCAAGGAAATACCATGTCACAGGTCAGCAACGATACTTCCCTGTCCGCCATCATGGACACCATCGACCTCGGCCCCACCGGCAGCGTGCAGATGATGTTCGC
>JAXVQY010000322.1:0-5646 GCA_037303805.1 bacterium
TTCTTTTCGGTCACGTCCACGGCGTACTGCATGGCATCCGCAAAGTCCTTGGCTTCATAAAGAGAAACCGGAACCGAGGGAGCCTTGGCTTTCACCACATCAACAAGTTGATCCTGAGTCATTGTTACTCCTTGGCATTGTTCCGCCTCATCGGGCGGTAGAGACGGAAAGAGCGGCTCGGCACGGGCCGCTCTTTCCGACGTATATCAGTCGGGAAGGGTTTCCGCGTAGATTTCAATGGGATGCTTGACCTGCACCTCATCCTTGTTCTGCGAGAGCATGTCGGAAATCTGAAGCATGCAGGCCGGACAGCCCGTAGCCACGGCCGCCGCGCCGGAACGCACGATATTGTCGCGCTTGCGCTGGCCGATTTCCTTGGACAGGTCGTAGTGGAACAAGGTGAAGCTGCCGCCGCAACCGCAGCAGCGGTCGGCTTCCGCCATTTCGACCAGCTCGTAGTCGGGATTCATGCGGATCAGCTTGCGGGGCTGTTCAAAAACGCCGACACTCTTCTTCAGATGGCAGGAATCGTGGAAGGTCACACGGGTGACCTTGCCGGAATGGCGTTCGCCGGGCTCCATCTGATCCACATGCAGCACGTCCACCAGAAAGGCGTTGATGTCCATGACGCGGTCGGCCACGGTACGTATGGTCTTCTGGTGATCGGGGGAGAACTCCTGAATGAAGTGCGGCCACCATTCCTTCAGCGTGGCGGTGCAGGAACCGCAGGGCGTGAGAATGTAGTCGATGCCGCCGCCGATGAGTTCACGGCCGATGACGTCGAGATTCTTCTGCGTTTCCAGCACGAAGCCCTTGCGGTCGCCGGAAGCCAGTGCGGGGATGCCGCAGCAGGTGAGGTCGGAGGGCATGACCACGCCAACGCCGTGATGCCTGAGGACCTTGAGACAGGCTTCGCCGAGCTGGGTGTAGTACTTGTCGGCCATGCAGCCGGCAAAGAACAGCACTTTGATGCCGATCTGGCCTTCGGTGTGCAGATCACCGTATTTGGCATGGAGAGACTTGGCAGGAAGCTTGGCGATATGGCGCGAACCGATGAGCTTGCTCAGCAGAGGCATGTCGTAGGTCTTCGCCCCTTTCTGGCGCATGACGAGTCCCTGGAAGGGGGCGGCCGTGCGCATCATGGCGCTGAACACATAGGGATGGGTGAGCAGCTCGCGGAACACCAGCTTCTTGATGGGATTCAGTCCGCGGTAGTCCACAAGGGCCTGACGGGCTTCCACGAAGATTTCCAGAATGGAAACGCCGGAAGGACAGTTCGCCTGGCAGGAGCCGCACAGAAGGCAGCGGTTCAGCTTTTCTTCTACGGCGTCGGGGTCCTCGATCAGCTTGTGGGCGAGATTGTCGAGCAGCGCCAGTTTGCCGCGGCTTACGTCGGCTTCCTTATGAGTGACGCCAAACACCGGGCAGACCGCCTGGCACAGACCGCAGCGCATGCAGTCGGCCAGCCTGTCGTCCAGCTTCATCAGTGTTCTAGCAAGGCGGGAGATATCGCTCATGATTACATCCCCGTGATCTTGCAGGCGTTAAAGAGACCCTTGGGGTCAATGGCGCGGCGCATGCGCTGAGAGAAGAGAATGGTACCCTTGCTGGTTTCCTTTTCCATCCATTTGGCCTTGGCCGTACCGATGCCGTGTTCGCCGGAGAGGGTTCCGCCCAGCTTGAGAGCAACGTCGAAGATTTCGTCGACGGCAGCTTCCACGCGGGAGAACTCTTCCTTGTCGCGCTTGTCGCACAGAATCGTAGGATGCAGGTTGCCGTCGCCGGCATGACCGAAGGTGCCCATGTCCAGCTTGTACTTGGCCGCAATCTCATTGAGATTCTTGATCATGGCAGGAATCTTGGAGCGGGGCACGGTGGCGTCTTCCAGCACGCAGGTGGGACGGGCGCGGGCAAGCGCGGGCAGAGCGTTGCGGCGGGCAGCCCACAGCTTGTTCTTTTCTTCGGCGTCCTTGGGAATATGAATGCCCGTGGCGTTGCACTTCTTGAGTACGTCTTCCACGATGGCGGCCTCGTCGGCCACCTGTCCGGGATGACCGTCCACTTCGATGAGAAGCATGGCGGCCGCCTCCACGGGAAGGCCGATTTTCTGGTCGGCTTCCACATACTTCAGCGTGGCCTGATCCAGCAGTTCCAGCGTGCAGGGCACGACATGGGCCGCGATCATGGCAGCCACGGCGTCGGCGGCATCCTGAACGTCGGCAAATTCGGCGGTGATGGCACGGGAGGCACGGGGCGGCGGAACCAGCTTGAGAATGGCCTTGCTGATGACGCCCATGGTGCCTTCGGAACCGACCATGAGTCCGGCCAGGTTGAAGCCGGTCACACACTTCACGGTGCGGGAGCCGGTTTTTACCAGATTGCCTTCGTAGTCGTAGAACTCCAGGCCCATGACGTAATCCTTGGTCACGCCGTACTTCAGACCGCGCAGACCGCCGGCATTCTCGGCAATGTTGCCGGCCAGCGTGGATACGGACATGGAACCCGGATCGGGCGGATAGAAGAGCCCCTTGGCTTCCACGGCGGCGGCGAACTGGGCGGTGACCACACCGGGCTGCACCACGGCGTACAGATCTTCGGTGTTGATTTCGAGGATCTTCTGCAGGCTGTTGGTGAGGATGACGGCGCTGTCCACGGTGTCCGGCACGGTGCCGCCGGAAAGGTTGGAGCCTGCGCCGCGCACGGTGATGGCAAGACCCGCCTCATAGCACAGACGGACGACTTCGCCGATCTGTTCCGTCTGCGTGGGACGAAGAACCAGCGCCGGCACCTTGGGAGGCAGCACGGCGCTGTCGTAGGAATAACACTGCCTGTCGGCTTCGCTGGTGAACACGTTTTCAGCGCCCAGCAGAGCACTCAGGTCTTTGACGAGATTGGGACTAATCATGACATACCCTCCCCGAAGGGTTATAAAAGTCAACGGACTAGATATAATTTTTACGCTACTAAGATAAAGGGAAAACCCCAACTAAGGCAAGGGGTTTTTGATATTAAAGACGAATCTTTTTCGTGTAGTTTTTTTCTCAAGACAACATCATGAAAAAGATGTGATACCCCTTTGATATTATAAAAAATAAAAATTGCACAAAGTACTTCTTCACTGTGAACGAAAAAAATTGAGGAGAAAAAATCAGAAAAGTGATTTTTGCCGGCTCCGGCGGAAAGTTCATTGTGAACAGGCTTTTCCGGCACGTTGTGTTGCACGGAAGTACCGCAAGTTCCTGCTTTTTATTCAAGAGCGGCAGGTTGTGCCCTTTCACCTCGCGCGGTGCATGGGGCATTTGCAGTCGAAAGGGGCGGATTTTTGTCGCAATGCATGTTTGCCGGTCGTATCGGAGCGTTGTCGTCGCTTGAGGATCAGAGAAAAGCCGGCGTCCGTCGCGAAGGGCGTCGGATCGTCGGCTTTCGGAATCTTTGCCGTCCGCGCAGATCAATGCCGAAACGGCGTTTTTTCTGCGCAGGGGCATTGTTGCGGATCAGAATGAGGCGGGGAAGAGTTTTGCATCGGCAGACTTGAAGTTTTTGTTCAGAAAGTCCTTGCCGGGTTTGGTGTCGGTGCCGACGATGGTGATGACGCTGCCGAGCTTGCCGTTGGAGGTGAAGTAGCTGACTCCCTTGGCCTGCTGCTGGGAGAATTCGCCGACATAGGAGTCGCCGGAAGCGACGGGCTCGGAAACGGTGAAGCCGCCAGATTTCATGTTGTTGAGCGTCTGGACGGCAAGATCCTTGGCGGGAAGCGGCGCCGGCGTGACGGTCACGCTCACCGCGCCCTTGCCGTCGGGATACTGCACGATGGCGACCACTGCGCCGTTGGCGCTCTGCACGGGCTTGGGCATGGTCCAGCCGTCGGAGAGGGCAAGCGTGAAGTAATCGGTCTTCACGTCCTCGGCGAGGGCGACGGAGGCGAGAAGAAAGACGCTGACGAGACCGGTGACCAGACAGGACAGAAATTTTTTCATGCTCTCTCCTTGAATGTTTGCGCGGCGTCATGCTGTCGCGCAGGGATGACGGAACTTCTCTTCGGAACGCGCGTACGAAGAAACACTATGGCAAAAATATGCTGTTTTTCCCCGTCGAGTCAATCTGTTCCGAAATCGGGACGCCCCTGCATCGTCAAGGCGTTTACGCCCTGTCGAGGGCGAGAGTCACGCGTGTCAGAAGTTCCACGGAAGGCGAAAGCACGTCTTCGTTGAAGTCGAAGTCCGGGGCGTGATGTCCTGCGGCAAGGCGGCTTCCCAGCATGAGGTAGGCGGCGTCGCCGCCCTGCTGCTGCACGGCGGCCATGTGGACGCAGGCGTCGTCGCTGCCGAAGCCGGGCGCGGAATCCCGGATGAGTTTCTCGTGGAACCAGGGCACGGCGCGGGCCGCCTCGCGGACGACGCGTCGCAGCGAATCGTCGCTGTCTGCGCTGTCGGAGCCGCCCATGAGGCGGACGGTGCAGGATTGTTCGTACATGGCGGCCGTGTGTTCGATGATGGCCCGGCAGTGCTCGAACATGTAGTTGTTGACGGCCGTGGTGGCTCCGCGCGTTTCGCAGACCATGCGCGCGTGATCGGGAATGATGTTGCGTCCGCTTCCGGCTTCGAGCATGCCCACGGTGATGCGCGAGTCGCCCTGACCGTGGCGGGGCAGCGCATGCATGTTGAGGGCGGCGCTTGCCGCGGCGAGCAGCGAGTTGGCTCCCTTTTCCGGTTCGGCACCGGCGTGGGCGGCCCGGCCGCGGAATTCCACGTCGAACTTCGTGGTGGCGAGAAAGCCGCGGGCTCCGCACACGAGGGCGTGATCCTGATCGGCCCACATGCCGATGTGTGCGGCCAGAAAATGCCGCGCACCGTTCAGCCATCCGGCGGCGGCCATGGCGCGCGCTCCGCGGCAGCCTTCCTCGCCGGGCTGAAAGAGCAGGCGCACGTTGTGTGTCAGCTCGGCGCGCAGAGGTGCGAGGGCGGCGGCGAGTCCCAGACCGACGGCCATGTGTCCGTCGTGGCCGCAGGCGTGGCAGAGGCCGTCGTGGAGCGAGGCGAACCCTTCCTTCGCCGGACGGTGCTTGGGCGACGCGCTTTCCTGCACGCTCACGGCGTCGATGTCGAAGCGCAGCACGGTGCCGGGGGGCAGGTCGGGGCGCAGATCGACCACGAGGCCGGTCGTGCCGTTCATGCGCTCAAGCCACGCGCGCGAGGCGCCTTCGGCTTCGGCCCTCTGCAGCGCTTCGCGCATGACTTCCGGCGAAGGCACGCCCATGCGGGCCTCGGGAGCGGTGACGGACGCGCCCGCCACGGGCGAAAGTCCGAGGCCTGTCAGTTCTTCGGCCAGGCGGGCGGTGGTCCAGAATTCGGCCATGCCGGTTTCGGGGTGCTGATGGAACAGTCGGCGCAGGGCCGCGAGTCTTTCCTGAGAGAGGGGGGAATGATGTTCTGTCATGGCGGATGCGCCTGCGGAAAAAAGGGGAAGGAACGCGTTCCTTCCCCTGTGGTTGACGGGCGGTGCGGGAGCAATCTCCCGCGCCGAAATGACGGCGGACGCCGGAAAATCAGATTCTCAGGCTGTCGCGGATGTCGGTGAGTCTGTTGCGGGCGAAGAGCAGGTAGGAAATGATGAGCTCGCCCGAGTTGAACGACGAGGTGATGTACA
>JAXVQY010000323.1:0-5740 GCA_037303805.1 bacterium
CCGCCGGTACCGCCTGTAGTAATGATGATGCGAAGGGCCATGGTCACTCCCGAACGGTTCGTGAATAGTTGAGCAGCAGTCCTGCGCAGATCATGTTCGCAAGCAGACTACTGCCGCCGTAGCTGATGAAAGGCATGGCAATGCCTTTTGGGGGAACATTGCCGAGAATGACAGCCATATTGAGCAAAAAACTCAGGGCAATGACCAAAGTAAGTCCATAGGCACTGAGCCTGTCGCGCAGGTTTCTCTGTCCGAGTACTACACGATAACAGCGATAGAAGAAGAGCGCAAACAGGACCATGACCACGGTGATGCCTACAAAGCCAGTTTCTTCACCGATGATGGACATGATGAAGTCGTTGTGGGCTTCGGGCAGATAGACGGTTTTCTGGATGCTGCCCCCGAGTCCTACGCCGAAGATGCCCCCACTGCCCAGAGCAAGCAGACTTTGCACGATCTGATAGCCTGATCCGCGTGCATTGGCAAAGGGTTCAAGATAAGCGGTCCAGCGTGCCCATCGGTAGGGTTCCACAATGATGAGGGCTACGACAAGTACGGCTGCGAGAATGAGTACCATGACGAGATACCATCCGCGCGTACCGCCGCCGAGACACATAAAAAAGAGTATGGCCAGCATGATGATGGTGCCGCCGAGATCAGGCTGCAGCACAAGCAGCAGGCACATGAGAAGCGTAATGAGTGTGGGAGGCAGCAGGCCGCGACTGAATTCACGGATCATGGTCTGTTTGGAACTCATGAAGTAGGCCAGATACATGACGAGCGCGATACGTGCAAACTCCATGGGCTGAACCATCATAAAATGAAAGTCGAGCCAGCGCTGAGAACCGTTGATTTTCGGTCCTATGATCAGGCATAGTACCAGCATGACCAGCACTACTCCGATTCCCCAGTAGTGCAGCTTGTTTATGAATGAGCGCGGAAGCCAGCAGATAAGAGCTACCAGCACACCGCCGAGCAGCATGGTTTGAAGCTGACGGTGAAAAAAGTGGTAGGATTCATTGTAGGTCCGCTGACTGATGGGGCCGCTTGCGGAAAGTACGGCTACAAGGCCTACACACAGCAGCAGAAGCAGCAGAGCCAGAAGCCACCAGTCCACCGGACCGGGCGGAAGCGTCTGTTCGGGCGCGGGCTGTTTCTTTTTGCGTAGGTTCATGCCTTGCCTTCCTGCATTTTCAGGACCAGAGTACGGAAATGGTTCCCGCGTTCAATATAGTTTTTAAACTGATCATAACTGGAGGTCGCCGGGGCAAGAAGAACGGCATCTCCGGGCTGGGCCATGCCTCGGGCACGTTCGAGAGCCTTGTCCATGGTTTCGTCCCACGAGACGGGAACAATTTTATTCCAGACAGGTTCAAAATGTTCACGAGACGCGCCGTACAATGCCACGGCGCGTACATGTTCTCGCAGCAGTGGACAGAGGCCTTCGACATCGCCGCCTTTGAATTTACCTCCGGCCAAGAGTATGACAGGTCGGTCAAAGGCCTGAAGGGCCACTCTGAGAGCCTCGATGGTGGTACACTTTGAATCATTTACATACTGTACGCCATCTATATCGGCTATGTGTTCCAGACGGTGTGCGATGGGGGTGAATTCTCGCATGGCCCGGGCAGCTTCTTCCCTCGTCACATCGAAGAGGGATGCCGCCAGAAATGCAGCTTCGGCATTGCTCTGGTTATGAGCACCTATGAGGCGTGTATCGGGGAAGGGGTGTGCTCCTGGGGTAAGGTACTCCACGCGCGCCTTCATACCGTATTTTTCTGGAAGACGGGAGAGCGAGGGGGAAAGAATGGCGACGTCGTGTTCGGTCTGACGCGCGAAAAGGCGCATCTTTGCGTCGGTATATTCCTTCATGTCCTTGTGAAAGTCGAGGTGATTTTCGGAGATATTGAGCAGTATGCCGACTCGGGGATGCAGTGTGCTGCACGTCTGCAGCTGGAAGCTGGATAGCTCCAGAACGATGACATCGGCTTTCGGTTCACCGTGTCTTCTGCCGAGTACATATTCCGAGAGCGGGACGCCTATGTTTCCGCCAGTGAAGACATGCAGACCGTGAGCTTCCAGCATGGCCGAACAGAGACTGGTCGTCGTAGTTTTGCCGCTCGTCCCCGTAACTCCGATGACGGGTTCGCCGTCCAGCAGTCGCCAGGCCAATTCCGTTTCCGCCATGATTTCTGCCTTTGTACCGTCTTTTCGTATGGGCAGCAAAGGTTCTATGGAGGACTTTGCCGCGGCCGGACTGGGGATCACGAAGTCTGTGCCTTCAAAATATTCGGGCAGATGTTCGCCGCCGAAGACGGGAATATGCTTTTCGGACAGCCATGAGGAAAAATCGGCGGGCATCTGCTCCGGTTTTTTTTCCAGCAGACGAACATCTGCACCCAGTTCATACAGCAGGCGGACGGCGGCACGGCCGCTTCTGCCCGCGCCGATGACGGCGACGCGGCGACGGGAAAGAAGAAGGGGACTCATGGCAATTCCTCAGCGGAGTTTAAGAACGGAAAGGGAGATAATGGCAAGGAGTACGGAAATAATCCAAAAACGGACGATGATTTTTGTTTCCGGTAACGGATGATTTCCTTTCTGAAAATGATGGTGCAGCGGTGTCATGCGGAAAAGACGCTTGCCGTGCGTGGCCTTGAAGAAGCCTACCTGCATGATGACGGACACGGTTTCCATAACGAATACACCGCCGGCTACGATCAGCATGAGCTCCTGCTTGCAGAGCACGGCCATAAAACCGAGCACACCGCCGAGGCTGAGGGAGCCGACATCACCCATGAATACCTGTGCAGGAAAGCAGTTGAACCAGAGAAATCCCAGGCCTGCCCCCATAAGAGCACAGCAGAATACCGTTACTTCGCCAACACCGGGTACGGCAGGTACCTGAAGATATTGCGCAAAGTTGGCATGACCGGCCACATAAATGAAGATGGCATAAACCATGAAACACATGACGGCTGGGAGTATGGCCAGACCGTCCAGGCCGTCGGTGAGGTTGACGGCATTGGAGGTAGCAAGCAGTACCACCACGGCAAAGACGACATAAAATATGCCGAGATCAGGCATGAACTGCTTGAAGAACGGCACAGACAGCTTGCTGGAATAGGCAGGTTCCATGAGAAGCAGGGTTATGGCCACAACCGAAACCACGATAAGCCCCAGCATTTTTGCACGGGGGGAAAGCCCCTTGTTTTCATGGTGTCGTATCTTGGTGTAGTCGTCCACAAATCCTACTATGCCGAACCCGACGAAAACCAGCATGGTCAGCCAGATATACACGTTGGAGAGGTCGGCCCACAGAAGAGTGGCACAGATGGCTCCGGCCATGATGAGAAGACCGCCCATGGTGGGCGTGCCGGCCTTTGCCTGATGTTCCGGAACATAGGAAAGAATGGGCTGACCGACTTTAAGCGCCGTGAGCTTTTTCAGAAACCACGGTCCGGTAAGAATGGTGAAGAGCAGCGCACAGATGAGAGCTCCGGCGGAACGGAAAGTAATGTAGCGAAAGACGTTCAGCAGGGATATGTCCTGACTGAAGGGGACAAGAAGGTTATAGAGCATGGCTGTTGCGTTCCATGAAAAGGTTTACGAGGCGTTCCATCCGGTTGACACGCGAGCCTTTGAAAATTACAAGTCCGTTCCTGCCGTCATGGCGACTGTTTTCCCAGCGTTCCAGCGCCGGAAGAAAATCTTCCGGTCGTGAAATGGGAGCAAAAAATCCGGTGTAATGTTCGTCGGCAAGTCCCTTCTGAATTTCTTCAACATATCCGCCTGTCCAGAAAAGAGCCGAGCAGCCGGAAGCGGCGATTTTTCGGCCGAGAGCCCTGTGTTCCACCTCGGCCACATCTCCGAGTTCTCCCATCGCTCCCAGCACACAAACGAAAACCTTGTCGCGGGCAAGCTCCGCGGCCGCTTCCAGCATACGTGCGGCGGAAAGGGGGTTGGCGTTATAGGAATCGTCCACTACGATCCAGCCCGGAATTTCGTGCCTTGTAAAACGCTGGGAAGGGAAGGGGGCACTTTCCACTCCCCGACGGATTTCTTCGCAGGAGAGTCCCAGCAGATGCGCAGCCGCAGCCGCGGCAATGATATTCTCGGCAGCGTATGGACCAGAAAGGGCGCAGTTTACGTCGAGCTCTTCGCCGTCAAGCCAGAGACGGTAGTTCCCCCGTCCCTTTTCGTCAAGTCCGAGATATCCGGCACGATAGGGAACGGGCTTGCCGTGAGTGGAGAAGAACACTGCATCGGGACGAAGAGCCCGGGCTTCGCGTACAAGATCCTCATAGTCTGCGCTTACCAAAGCAGTTCCGCCTTTTTTTATATGAGCGAGCAGGCGGGATTTGTAGTAGGCTGTTCCTTTGCCTCCGAGTCCGAGGGCGTGTCCTGTACCTACATTAAGAATAATGGCCAGATCCGGTTCCATGACAGGACCGAGCTCATCCATGTCGTCTGGATGACTGATCCCCGCTTCCATGACCCAGAAAGCCTCGTCTCCGTCGGCAGCCATCATGGAAATGGGCATTCCTATCTGGGAATTCAGATTCATGCGGTTGCGAGCCGTCTTACCATGTATGGAAAGAACATGAGCGAGTAACTCTTTTGTCGTTGTTTTTCCAGCTGTTCCGGTAATACCGGTGACGCGACCTTTGAACTGTTCGCGCCATGCATGTCCCAGACGTCCGAGCGCCTGCACACAATCGTCAACAAGCAGGACAGGGGCAACGGGTTTGCCATGGAAAGGATCTCGTTCCGCAAGTACGGCCGGGGCTCCGGCCTGAACGGCAGCTTCGGCAAAGTCGTGACCGTCCACACGTTCTCCGGCAATGGCGACGAACATCTGTCCTGGTGTAACCTGTCGGTTGTCGGATACGACGCCTCTGATTACGACATCGGAGGGATAAAGCACATTGGCTGCTGATGCTTCTGGAGCGTGTTCAAGGGTCATCAGCCCGACACCGCCTCCTTGAGAATTTCCTGATCGCTGAAGTGATGTTTTGTTGTTCCGATGATCTGATAGTTTTCGTGTCCTTTTCCGGCAACGAGCAGAGCGTCGCCCGGCTGAAGAAGGCTTACGGCAAGTTCGAGAGCCTTTCGACGGTCGCTTTCACGATAGACACGGCGTGCATCCTTGAGCCCCGGCATGATGTCGTCGATGATGGCTTCCGGATCTTCCGTGCGCGGATTGTCGGACGTCACGATGGCTATATCACTGAGCGCGGCTACGGCACTGCCCATGGGAGCACGCTTTGTGCGGTCTCGGTCCCCGCCGCAGCCGAATACGGTGATGATGCGGTTGAACTTTGCCTGACTCAGCGTTTTGAGAACATTGGAAAGGGCATCCGGTGTATGGGCATAGTCGACGAAAATACCGGTTCTGGCGCCGGGGAGCCAGGGATCGGAAGGGACAGGGATACGTTCCAGACGACCGGGCACTCCCATGAAATTTTCGAGGCACTGAAGATCTTCTACGCTGAAGCCCATACCCAGCGCAATACCGCATACTGTGGCAAGATTGCTTGCGTTATGCAGTCCAATCAGCGGGCTGTGCAATTCCCAGTCGAGTCGATCATCTTTGTTTTTCTGCCAGTAGAAGTGCAGGTTGAGCCCTTCCGTATCGGCTTTACGTACATCGACAAGCAGAAAAGGACGGTTGGCAAGGGGAGAGCGGAGTCCCACGCCGAAGGCCTGGGGGAATTCTTCCAGCAGGCGATGCCCGTAG
>JAXVQY010000324.1:0-6284 GCA_037303805.1 bacterium
CGGCTGGCCGAGTCTTGCGGGGACATACCCCTTCTTCGCACGACCTTTATAAATCAAGACGGCATCATTGAGTCACTTATCGGCATCTATGAACCCGGGAGTCTCCCCTTCCTGGAACAGGCACTCGCCCAGAAAAGGTGGGGAATCTGGTCGGCTGTTCCCTCAAAGAGCAATTGTCTTGTGTCGCGGCCGGACTCTCCCGCCTTTCTCAACATGAATACTCTGGAAAAATTTCAGCATGCCAATCAAGTCCTGATCAAATCCCGGCTACACAGTAAGAACGTATAAGTATCTTTAACAAAATGCGGATACCATCCGGACTTCTCTCAGGAATCTCTCTGCAAGAGGGACAGCCTGATTGACTCCCCATCAAAAATAATTTTGGAAAGCCAGTTTTTCGACAAAGCTTTTTAAACAATCACCAGCCTTTTTCCATCCTCACGCCAAGGCAACACCTTCCCCACACAGAAGGCAGGTTCTCCGAGTGCTGCGAGTCGTTCACAGGCTTCCTGCTTCCTTTCCGATGGAACAGCCAGCAGCAGTCCTCCCGATGTCTGAGCATCAAAGGCCAGAGTGGAACGAAGTTCATCGGCACTGTCCGCCACCAACGTACGGCAGGAACAATAATCTCTGTTTCTATACGTCCCCGCAGGAATCAAACCACAGGATGCAAAGTCCTCCACCTGGTCTATGAATGGAAGAGTCGAGGTATCGAGCTCTACACAGACATGAGATCCTCCTGCCATTTCCAGAACATGACCACCGATGCCGAAACCGGTGACGTCCGTAGCAGCTTTAAGTCCCATTTCTCGTATTACGGCGGAGGCATGGGCGTTCAATCTTGTTGTCCAGTGGTACATGTCCTTTTCCGCTTTATCGCTGCCGGGCCACTTTGCTTTCACGGCCGTGGCGAGAACTCCTGTCCCGAGCGGTTTGGTAAGAATAAGTACATCTCCCGGCTGAAGCCCGTCATTGCGTGCCAGATGATCGGGATCGATCACACCCGTGACGGAAAGCCCGAACTTTATCCACTCATCATCAAGCGTATGACCACCGGCAAGTACAGCTCCAGCCTCAGCCACTTTTTCCATGGCACCAGACAAAATATCGGCCAACACGGACAGCGGGGTATCCGATTCTGCCGAAGGTGACGGAAAAGCCGCAATATTCATGACAGACCACGGCCACCCGCCCATCGCATAAACATCGGAAAGAGCATTGGCCGCCGCCGTTTGCCCGAACAATCTGGCGTCATTGCCTATGGGGCCGAGTATGTCCACGGTCTGCACCAAGGCAAGTCCTGCCGGTGGAGATTTGACCAGCACGGCATCCTCATTATTGGAAAAACCGTGCAATATACGGCCTTCTCTATCGGGTGGAGGTGTAATGTCAGAGAGAATCTGCTCCAGTAACTCCGGAGCCGTCTTCGCCGCTCAACCGGCGCCACGGGTTTTATCCATCAGACAGAATGTTGCCATATATTCTCCATGCATAAGCACAGTTTTCAGTATTGTATCGACTCTACGGCCTCGGCCACACCTTTCGCCACAAAAGGCATAAACTCAGCAATGGATGTTGCCGGAGTAGGACAAACGAGTTCCCCCACCAGTCGTGCACTTTTCGCTGCTAAAAAGCAGGCTTCGCGCATAGGTCTACCTGCGGCGGCAAAAGCGGTAAGCAGACCGGTAACAAGATCACCGGTCCCGCCTACAGGTTCCATAAACGGAATACAGGGATCATTCACACGACCGATCTCCTGCCCTTCTTCCACGATAAGATCACAAGCCCCTTTGACAAGAAGAAGTCGAGCGCTGTCACCGTGCTGCCATGCACGAGCCGATAACACATCCGCCTTATTATTCTCTGACAGAAGAAAGCCCCTCGTATAAAATGGATGAGGAGCCTTTTCATCTGCCAGAAAGGCAAGCTCTCCAGCATCCGGTGTAAATACATCATAACGAGCGGCATAACCGCTCATTTTGGCGGCATACATGAAACCTGCATCGGCAATAAGTGCAGGCATCCTCCACTGTCGTTCCTCCAGAGACATAAGAATACGGTTATGCCCGTCTACACTGGGGAAAAGGTAATGAAAAGTCAGGCCTGCCAAGTCCTCCGAGACTGAAGAAGTAAGCCATGAGGCAAGAAACTCATACAGCGTAGCACTTCCCTGAGAGGAACCGCAATCACCGACCAAGAGAACCATGGGAGGGGTTGCTCCCAGTTCATTCATGGCGAGCGAGGCTGATGCAATAAGCGCAGGTGTACCTCTCTGTACCGGCACGGAAGGCACCGATACGGCGTTCTCCCCGCAGACCATTACATCGTTCGGCACAAGAAGCTCCCCTTCTACGTGCCAGCTCCCCATGCATAGAGGAAAATCATTATCCGGTACGGTACCGCAAATAAGCCAGCTCATGAGTTTTCTCCCTGCCTCCACAGACGACGGGCCTCAAGGAACGCCTTCTGCAGGGCATAGGAGCACAAGGTATGTCCCCGGATACGAGGTTCCTGTGCTCCTGTTATGGTGTCTCCAACAAGCAGAGAGGCAAGGTACGGTACATCCGGACATCCGCCGCCGGAAACATTAACGATACGCCCTGATGAACGTTCCACGGTAATCTTCACATTGGCGGCCTGCACCATGAACCAGGAACCATAATCCTTGGTACGATACAATGAAACCGGTTCCAAAAGGGAATCGCTTACAGGTACCACCCTCAATGGTGAAAGCCCTTCCTTTTCGAGAACCCGACGGACAGCAAATTCCATAATAAGTGGAAAAGTCACCACCATGTCGCAGCCGGTCAAAAGGTCGGGTGGAGGTCCTTTGACCTCCACCGAAAATCCGGCTGCTTGGAGACAGCGTTCCGCCTGTATAACCTCGCCGGTATGCTGAAAGACCAGAAACCCCTTCTCCACGGAAGAAGAAGCCTCCGGGGTCTTGCCGCAGTGCCTCTTCAACCAGCCGGTCAATTTTTTAAACATTACTTGCGAAGCTCCAGGCGGATGACGCCATCCCCCTCTTCCTTTGTCTCGATGCTCCAACCGTTGCGCTTGGCGGCACGGCTCACGTTTTCCTGACTGGTAGTGTTGTCAACGAGAACATCAATGGGATCAATCCCTGAAAGGTGAGGATACACCATAAGAACAGGCTGGGGACAAGAAAGTCCACGTGTATCAATAAGCATAAATTTTCTCCTTCGGATTAGGCTTTTCTGGAAAAGGCAAAACCGATGATGAGACAGACAGCGAGACCGATAATCGTCCCCTGGGCACCGTAAATGCCTATACCTGCAGCAGAACTGGCTGTACCCAGATTGTGGGCCATGGCCGCACCGGTCAACATACCGAGAGCAAAGATGGCCGCATCGCTATCGCCTTCACCGGCCATAAAAAGCTGTCTGCCGGGACAACCGCCGGCAAGAGCAAAAGCGAGTCCGGCGGTAACCATGCCGAGGAAATTCCACAAGCCGTCGGTATGGGCAACAGGCTGATTGGCAAAACCGGCATGGAAGCCTCCTGTCAGCAGATTGGCAACAACGGCTGCGACAAACATGGCCAGCACCCCGAGAAAAAGATGGGCGTAGCGGAAAAGAATGAGATCACGAAACGCCCCCATGGTACAGAAACGGCTGCGCTGAGCTAAGGCACCGACAACAAGTGCCACACCGAAAGACAGCAGGAAGGGAGCATGAGCTGCACCGGGACCGCTCACAGAGTAAAAAATGGGACCGCTCTGGGGTTGTCCCGAAACCTGCGGGAATGCAAGATACAGTCCCAGGAGACCTGCCATAAGCAGAGGAAAGAACCAGCCCGCAGCAGCATTCTGTCTGACACTGCTGCCCAGCGAATAGCCGCGCTTGAAAAACAGCGTGCCTCCGGCTATGCCGCAGATAAGACCTGCAAGGCCAAACAAGGCATTACCGTCGCCTCCGGCGAGACGAAGAATGGTACGCCAAGGACAGCCGAGGAAAACCAACGCCCCCACCGCTGCAACCATGCCGAGTATGAACCGTACAATAGGAGGAGAACCGCCGCGGGGACGAAATTCTCCAGACATCAGCGCCATAGCCATGGATCCGAGAACAAAGCCTATGATTTCAGGCCTAATATATTGAACAATAGCAGCGCGGTGCAGTCCAAGACCGCCAGCGATATCACGTTCAAAGCAAGCCACACAGATTCCCATGTTGGCTGGATTGCCGAATTTTTGCAGTAAGATAGCTGCAACACCGATGACCGCGCCGACAAAAATGATGCCGACCGTACTGGCAAAAGGATTCTTGCCGTTCATAAAGGCTCCTCCATAAGAAAGTGTCACATAACCACGCCCCGTTCATGATGACATGACCGGATAAAGACCGTGTACCCTGCACGATCAGGCGGAAGGAAGAACCCGGATTCTGACGAGAAAACTATTGCATACGCCCGAAGACAATCAGGGGAACTTCCAGTTCCGCTGACCGCGAACGTCAGGTACCTCCGCAGAACTGATACTCTGCGGAAAAAACGGCCATCATCGACCTTGTGTACCTGATTGTAGGCATGGCATCCCCTGACATGATTTTTGCGGAATATAACTCCGGCATTTTCTGCTGGCAAGGAAAATCTCCCCAAATACAAGGCTGTGGTACCTTTAGACAAAGTTTTTTTCGAAAATTATTAAACAACAAAAAACATGATGTTGAGCCTTATCTCTTCAAAATTTTATTCCTTAAAAGAGAAAAAACTTCCCGTCAGAATTACCGCAAAGAAGTATGCATAATTCTTCTGTTGAGTTCACGCAGCTTTTTCTTGCATGGCCATTATGCCGATGATAGGAGATAAAAATTCATATTGAGGTTTTTTCATGAACAGTTCTCGTATCGCGACCTCGGCGAAGGCCGCCTTTTTCACTACACTGCCTATCCTTATCGGATTCGGATTCTGCGGCTTCTCCTATGGACTCTACATGCAGTCTCTGGGGTTCGAGCCGATCTTTCCCATTCTTATGGCTCTTACCATTTTTGCCGGATCTCTGGAATTCATTATGGCCAGTATGATAACCGGTCCATTTGCTCCGATCACAGCTTTTATCATAGGGATTGTCGTCAACGCACGACATCTTTTCTATGGCATATCCATGTTGGATCGATACCGAGATACGGGAGCCTTAAAACCGTATCTTATATACGGACTTATAGATGAAACATTCTCCATCCTCGGTATGAACAACATTCCCGAAGGGACGGATAAACGCTGGTATTATTTTTTTGTTACATTATTTAATGAACTCTACTGGGTACTCGCAACAGCCGTTGGAGCAATTTTCGGAGATGATCTCCCCTTCAATACTCGAGGAATCGAATTTGTGCTTCCGGCGCTGTTTCTGGCAATTTTTGTCAGCAGCTGGCAACAAGAAAAACAACACTCGGGTTCTCTGATCGGTTTGGGGATTACTCTCGGATGCCTGCTTGCTTTCGGTACGGCCTACTTCCTTCTGGCTGCCATGCTCTTTATCATCCTGCTGTTGCTCATTTTTCGTAAAAAAATCTCTTCCAGAACAGGAGCAAACTCATGACGCCGCTACAATCCGCCGTTATGATTGGTTTGGCGGCACTGGCAACACAGATTACACGCTGGGCGCCATTTCTTCTTTTTCGAAAAAGCACTCCTTCCGTAGTAGCCTACCTTGGAGCGATACTTCCTTCCGCCATCTGGGGAATGCTGGTCGTGTACTGTTTCCGCAACGGACCGTTGACAGAAGGAAGCAATGGAATTCCTGAAATTCTGGCTTCCATCGCGACCGTCAGTCTCCAAGCATGGAGGCATAATATGGCCATTTCCATAGCTGGCGGCACTATCTGCTACATGACCATGATACAGATTTTTTTTTGAAGGGACTCCCATGAATTACAAACGCCTGCTTTGCTTCGGTGACTCCAATACCTATGGCTGGATAGGCTCTCTTTCTTCGCCTACACAACGCTATCCCTCTCATATCCGATGGACAGGTAGAATTGCCAAAGCACTTGGCCCTACATGGGAAATTATTGAAGAAGGCCTGGGGGGACGAACTTTATGCGACAAGGTAACTGATGGCAGCGGCATAGAGATTCCGGGGGCAGGGCTCAGTGCCATGGACTTCATGCCGGCCTGCATTCTTTCCCATCTTCCGCTGGACGGGGTCATTATCATGCTCGGCAGCAATGATATGAAAGCAGTGCTGAATCATTCAGAATATGATATTGCCGACTCCATGGAAAAACTTGTAGATATGATACAAACTTTTCCATGGAACA
>JAXVQY010000325.1:0-6275 GCA_037303805.1 bacterium
GCCGGCAGCGAGGCACTCTACGAAACGGACGACGCCCTTGCCACAGCCAAGCTCCTCCGTCCCGTGGGCTTCGACACCGAAGTGACTCCCGCGCCGGGAGTGAAGGTCACTTTCCGTCATGCCGGGCACATTCTGGGGGCGGCCTTTCTCGAACTCACCGTCACCGAGGGAGAAAAAAGCACCCGACTCGTCTTTTCCGGCGACCTCGGCCGTCCGGGAGCCCTGCTTCTGCCCGATGCCGCCAGACCAGATACTCCGGACTGGCTTTTCGTGGAATCCACCTACGGCGACCGTGACCACAAGGGAGAAGCCGATACCCTTGAAGAGCTCGCAGAAGCCATCAACTTCAGTTACTCGCACCATGAAAAAGTCATCATTCCCGTGTTCGCCGTGGAGCGCACCCAGGAAATCCTCTACAGCCTGCTTATTCTGAAGAAACAGAACAGGCTGCCTGCAGGCATGCCCATTTTCGTGGACAGTCCTCTCGCCTCCAAGGCTACCCAGGTGTTCATCAAATATATGGATCACCTCCGCACCCCGGAATTCACGGCCGAAGACTTCAAAGCGACACCCGACGGACTGGTACGCTTCACCCAAAGCGCCCAGGAATCCCAGAAACTCAACACCATGGAAGGCCCGGCCATTATTCTTTCCGCAAGCGGGATGTGCAACGCGGGCCGCATACGACATCATCTCAAGCATAACTTGTGGAAAGAAGGCGTCAGCATCGTATTCGTGGGCTATCAGGCCATGGGAACACCAGGCAGAAAGCTGGTTGACGGTGCGAAGTCCCTGCGTCTTTTCGGAGAAGATGTCGCCGTCGCCGCAAAAATATTCACCATCAACGGATTTTCCGCCCACGCAGGTCAGAGTCAGCTGCTGGAATGGATAGGCGGCATGGCACGTCCGGGCATGAATATCGCCCTTGTGCATGGTGAACCCAAGGCGCAACAGATTCTTGCCGGTCTCATCAAGGAACGCTTCGGCATCACCCCCCGCATTCCTGAATACCTGGAAGAAGCAACCATCGAAGGTACGGCTGCGCCCGAAGTCCATGTACCAAGCCCTGCCCGCGCCAAGCCCCGCGTGGACTGGAACTTCCTCGCCGGAGAGCTGGAACAGCGTGCAGCTCAGGTACGAGAACGCCTGGCTCATATCGACGATATCCCATGGGAAGAACAGACGGAACTGCGCGATCGTCTTGTGGAAATCGAACGAGATCTCGTCCTGTTCCTCTCTCAGCTCTGAAACTGATTCCCGGGCTCCCGTACAACCGTGCGGGAGCCTTCTTGTCAGATATCCGGACAAGCGTTACCTTTACTGCTCCCGTGCCTGAGCGCGGAACCGTCATACTACCTCCCCTGAGCTTGTTGTCCGGGGAGGTCTTCGCGCCCCTTGCGGCGCGGTAACCCTTATCCCGGAACAACTTTTCCGGCGGCGCGCCCCGGGCACGCCCTACTCAGGAAACTTTCATGCGAATCATTGCCGGAGCCTGTCGCGGACGCACGCTTCACACCGTTACCGGGCCGGGCTATCGTCCCGCCATGGGAAGAGTCCGAGAATCTCTGTTTTCCATGCTTGAAGCGCGCGGCGTCGTCTGGGGCGCAGTTCGTGTGCTTGACGTATTCGCCGGCAGCGGAAGTCTCGGATTCGAGGCACTGAGCCGCGGTGCACGTTTTGCCGACTTCATAGAAAAAGATCACAGAGCTGCCGAATGTCTGCGCAAAAACGCCGCCAGTCTCGGCCTTGCCGAACGATGTGCCGTTCATGAGGAAGATGCCCTCCGAGTCACCTCACGCCGTCCCACCGAACCCTGCCAGCTCATCTGCATTGATCCGCCTTACGGGGCCGATCTGTTCAAGCCGACCCTCAAGAACATCATACGTCAGGGCTGGCTTGCCGACGACGGATTTCTTGTGGCGGAAGTGGAAAAAGGCCTCCCCCTCAGGGCCGACGCTCAGTATGACCTTCGACTTGAAGCCGAACGCATCTACGGCAATACAAGGATTCTGGTATGGGTGAAGAACGTATAGCCATCTACCCCGGTACCTTCGATCCGCTCACCAACGGACATGAATGCATCATCCGCCGCGGACTGGAACTCTTCGATACCGTCATCGTCGCTGTGGCTCAGGACTGCGGCAAGCACCCGCTGTTCACTCTCGATGAACGCGTCGACATCGTACGCGAAGTATTCGAGGGTATTCCAGGTGTGAAGGTCATGCCCTTTGCCGGTCTGCTTGTGGACTTCGCGGCCAGCGTAGGAGCCAAGGCCATACTCCGCGGGCTGCGTGCCGTCTCTGACTTCGATTATGAATTTCAGATGGCACTCATGAACCGTAAGCTGCAGCATGATGTACAAACCATATTTCTCATGTCTGATCTTCGCTGGATGTACATAAGTTCCACCAACATCCGCAACGTGGCCTCTCTCGGCGGCGATGTGCGCTGTCTCGTACCGCCCACGGTCATTCCCCGCCTGCGCCGCGCCTATCATCTGCCGGAAAGCTGGCCCGGCCCCCTGGACTGCAGCCACGCCGATGCAGATGAAGATCTGCTGGAGTGCCCCGACCCGGAGAGTCACGCATGAGCGGACTGCCCGCCCTGATATGCCTTGCCGGTCCCACAGGCTCCGGTAAAACAGCAGCCGCCTTGTATCTGGCCGCCATGCTGGAAAAGCTCGGACGTCCGGTCACGGTCATCAACGCCGACTCAAGGCAGGTGTACCGAGATTTTCCCATCATTACCGCCCAGCCCACGAAGCAGGAACGGCAGGTCTGCCCGCACAAACTTTACGGGTGGCTGGAAACCACACGCAAGATATCGGCAGGACAGTGGGCCGACATGGCTGCAGCCGCCATACATGATACTCTGAACGAAGGCCGCCTTCCCATGCTCGTGGGCGGCACGGGCTTTTATATGCGCGCTCTGTTGGACGGAATTGCCGCCATTCCAGCCGTGGATCCGAGCATAACCGCACGTCTCACGAAAGAATGCGAGGAAAAAGGCGCTCCCTTTCTTCACGAACGTCTCCTGACCATAGATCCTGACTACGCGGCCAAAATCCATCCCAACGACAGCCAGCGCAACATCCGAGCCCTTGAGGTGTGGGAAGGTACGGGAAAGTCCTTTACCTGGTGGCACAGCCAGACACCTCCGCCGGCAGCATGGAACATACTGCGCCTCGGCGTGGGACTCCCGCTGCAGGAACTGACTCCTTTCCTTGAGCACCGTATTGAACTTATGATCGAACAGGGAGCCCTCGACGAAGCCCGTCGAGCCCTCGAAATCTGTTCCGACACCACTGCCCCGGGATGGACAGGCATAGGTTGCGCCGAAACCGCCGCGTTTCTCGCCGGAAAACTCTCCCTTCCCGACTGCATAAGTCTCTGGGCAAAAAATACCCGTGCCTATGCAAAACGCCAGTGGACCTGGTTCCGAGCCGATAAGCGCATACGCTGGTTCCGTCCCGGAGAAACTGAAATGATGGAATCCGCCGTCAGAGAATTTCTCAATCCGGCATAAAAGAACCCCTTTTTCCGACAGCCTCGAAAATGTCGGCATTCCCCTTCAACTGCAGATCGCAATTTCATGTACGTCACGACCGTATGGACATTCGATGCTGACGGACTTTCAAGCTCAGGTCACAACAGTCATCATCAGCGATAACCTTTTGAAAAGTTTATTCTGTTTCTTTGGGGGAATCCCGCTTTACCACTGTCTGCTTGACACGAAGCTCCTGCCGCGTACAAGATGAACCGCAGATGCAAGGAGGGACTCCATGACTACGGTTCTTTACCGCAAAAACGATCTGGAATTCTGCTTCAGCGACACCTTCGAAGGCAAATTTCTTGTTTCTCTGCTGGAGAACATGAAAGAAAAGCTGCTTAACGAAGAATGGGACGACTATGACGAGGTGCACCACTGCTGCAAGATCATTCATGACTTCAGCCACACTCCCGGTCTGGTCATGGACTTTCATACATTGCGGCGGGATGCTGAGCAGCTCGGCATGGTCATGATCACGCACGGAACCATTGATCCCCAAATCTATGCGTGCTCCGGACTGTCCATTTCAGATCCTACGGATCAGGTCGCTTTGCTCAGTTATTTTCACATCTCTCCTGCGGGACGCGGTAACGGAACCTTCTGGCTTCGCGATCTCATCATGCCCTTCTATGCCGATCAGGGTTATACCGCCATCTATCTGAAAACCAGTCATCCGAAGGCCTTTCCTCTGTATGACAGGCTCGGTGCGGTCATCGGGAACTATACCTTTCCGAGTGATAACGGCGAGTATATGCGTGTAGGCCGTATCTACCGACTGCCCCTCAAAGAACGTCCCTTCCCCAAGGACTGATCATGCCCTGCATTGTTTTCGATATGGACGGAGTCCTCATCGACTCCGAACGCTTGGTGCTGCGCTCATGGGAATATGCGGGACGGGATCTGCAACTCGAAGGTGTGAGCAACATTTTCTTCCGCTGCATAGGCACCACCCACGCCAGCACAAAGGTGGTGTTCGATGCAATCTACGGCGACAAGGCCGACTATGAGGATTTCCGCAACCGTACCCGCGTATACTACATGCAGTTCACAAAAGACGGTATTCCCCTCAAACCCGGCGTCATGGAACTGCTCCGCTGGCTCCGAAACCGCAACTGGCGCACCGGACTTGCCAGTTCCTCCCGCGAGGTCAACGTACGCCGCAACATGGAAATTACGGGCATGGGAGAATACTTCGACACCCTGGTATGCGGCGACATGCTCACGGCCAGCAAGCCCGCACCGGACATCTATCTGCGGGCCTGCACCGAACTCGGGACCGACCCCCGCGAAACCTATGCCGTGGAGGATTCCCGCAACGGTATTCTCGCTGCCCGAAACGCAGGCATGAAGGCCCTGCTCGTTCCCGACATGGTAGCCCCCGACGCAACCATGCTCTCCAGCGCCACGGCAGTGTTTCCCGATCTTTTTGCCGTACAACGCTGGCTTGTGCAGCAGGAATATCCGGAGAAGGCATGATTCAGGATATCGCTCCCTGGCGTCTGTATAACGAATTTATGTCTGCAACGCCCTCTCTGCACGATGGAGTCCTTGACATAAACGAACAGGGGCTGCTCATGCCGTCCGAATCCCTGTGCCTGCCCGATGCGGAAACCTGGCTTCATGTCACCGGCGGAGACCTCGGCAATCTGATCTATGCTTTCCGGCTTACCCGACCAGGTGCTGCCGTACGGAACGGTCCTCTTCCTGAATCCGACACTGCTGAAGGTGCCTCGTCCCGTCTTTTTCTTGTTCTGCGCGCTCCCGGATCCATTTCTTCCGATCCTGAAGGATGGATTCGCCGACCGGTCAGAGAGCTGCGCGGTCACCCTGCCCCGCTGCCTCTCGTGGCCGCCACGGCCCATCATCTGCATGCCTGGTATGATGTCAGTCGATTCTGCGGCCGCTGCGGCACGTCTCTGACTCCCTCGCCTGCGGAACGTGCCATGATCTGCCCATCCTGCGGTCATATCACGTATCCTTCCATCGCCCTCTGCGTCATTGTGGCCGTCACATCCGGCAACAGGCTGCTGCTTACCCGCTATGCACGGCCGGGAGCCACCAGGCTGGTGCTTGTGGCAGGCTTCGTGGAAATCGGAGAAACGGCGGAACAGGCCGCGGCACGCGAAGTCATGGAAGAAACCGGCCTTCACATAAAAAACCTGCGCTTCACGGGCACGCAGCCATGGGGACTTTCCGGCACGCTGGCTACCGGATATACAGCCGAACTCGACGGACCGGACAACATTCGTCTCGATACCTCGGAACTGGCCGAGGCCCTGTGGGTCGACAGAGCCGACATTCCTCCCTGCCCCGACGACTCTTCTCTGACCATGACCATGATCTCCCGCTTCGCCCGCGGCGAACTGTAGGATTCCCCTGCGGTCGGGATCCGTGCGCTCCGGTATTGCGGGTATGCACCCGCGCACGACCTTTCCGGCCGCCCTTCTCTTTTCGCGGGCAAACGACGCTCTCCGCAGCAATGCGCTCCGCAAGCTCCTCATGCCGTAATCATGCACGTACGGGCAATGCCGTTTCCGATATCCGTGTTCTCTCTTTCAGGCAGGACTTCGCAGAATGACCCTTTTTTTCAAAAAAAGTGAAAAAAAATGGCCGAAAGCCTTTTTTTCCTCTTGCCAAAGAGGCCGGGTTCCTATACAAAGTCTTTCGTCGCGCCGAGGTAGCTCAGTTGGTAGAGCAGGGGACTGAAAATCCCCGTGTGGGCAGTT